>JAGWRL010000214.1 GCA_028876585.1 Pseudomonadota bacterium
CTTCGACGGCGGCGAGATAGCCGGTCGTGTTCGGCCGCACCTTCCCGAGGGTCTTCTCCGCAAGCGCGCGCTTTGCGGCGGCGCGCGCCTCGGCGAGCGACAGGGTGGGGTATCGACCGATCATTTGGCGGCGACCGCTCGCCACGAGCACGATGAATGATTTCGTGCCCTTTGCGGTGATGCGGCAACCGAAGTTTTTAAGCGCGCCATCCCAGACGGTTACGGTGCCGGAAGGCGGCAACTCAGCGGTTCTAATCGCCAACTCAGTGAGTGTGCGTGGCACCGATTTGGCACCGGAAGGGGGCGCGCTAGAGCGGATTTCCATGTTGCGGCATGTTGCACATGAAAGGGACAAAAGCAAGCATTTTCCGTTAGATGCGTGCCGGCTTGCAACACTATGCGAAGCTATAAAAAAACGCTAAAATCAGACTTTTAATCAGAGGGTCGTGGGTTCGATTCCCACCGCGCTCACCAAACAAAATCATGCGCCGCATCGCAAAATGTGGGAATTGCTGATGATCCGCGAAATCCAGCCGGCTCCTAAACACGGGGAAGCTTTCTCCACGCCAGCCGCGTGAGGCTGCGCGGCGTCCGGCGGCACTCACGGTGGAGCGCTCGCAAGCCTCGATGGAGGCGTTAACTTCGACGCACCCCCCTAGCTTTTCGCGCCCCGCGCCTCCAGTAAGGCGGGGATGGAAAATGCAATCGCCTTTGTCCACGGAGGAACGCTCATGCGCGCCGCGTCTATTTTTCGGTCGATCTCGGCCGCTTTGCTCATGGTGCTGGCCGTCGCCAACGCCTCCGACGCCTATGCCGACAGTGGCCGGATCGCCTTCGACGTGTTCAAGGCCGGATTCGTCGTCGGCGGATCGGGAGGCGAGGGAACGCTGTATTTCCACGGTCGGCGATACCGGCTCGCGATCGGCGGTCTCAGCTATGGGTTCACGTTCGGCGTGTCCCGGACGCATTTCTACGGCGCGGTCAGCCATATCCGGCGCGCCTCCGACGTCTCCGGCGTCTACGCGGCGGGCAATGTCGGGGCGGCCGTCGGGCTCGGCGCCCAGGCGATCCTTCTGACCAATCAGAATGGCGCGGTGTTGACCTTGTCGGGCAATTCGGTGGGGGCGATCGTCAGCGCCGACCTCAACGGCCTGGTGCTTACGGTCAAATAACCAACGCGCGGACGACCGCTCAGAAATCGAAACCATGCGCGCCGGCGACCGCGCCGGCGAGGGTCGCGACCGCGAGCGTCAACAAAAGCAAATGGACGCGGCCGAGCGCGGCGAGCGCGGCGGCGGGGTGGGCGCGCGCCAGCCGCTCAAAGCGCGCGTGAAACAGCGGCTCGACGACGAACACCGCGATGGCGAACACCCCCCACAGCGCAAGCATGGCCGCCATCCACCAGAAATGCGGATCGAGGAAGCGCGACCATAGATCCATGCGATAGGTCATCCAGAGTCCGGCCGCGCCGGCGAGGGGGATCGACAGGCGCACCTGTGCGGCGAAACGTCGCTCGACGGCGTCAAACAACAGCAACCCCTCCGCCGCCGGGCGGCTTCTGGCGAGCGGCAGTACGACCAGGGTGACGAACGCCAACCCGCCAATCCAATGCGCGACGGCGAGCACGTGGATAGCGCGCGCCCATATCAAGCCGTCGACCTCAACCATCGCGCCGCCCTCTCTTCCTGCGACCGCTTTCGCCTTAAGGCGCGCGTTCGCGGCCGCACTTGACCAACATCAAGGATAAAATCCGGCGATCCGAGCATGGATGCGTGACGAATGTCACACTTCCTCCGCGAGGATGGCAAATTGAACGTCTCTGTCCCGCCGCCGCATCTGGCGCCGCCGTTTTCGACGGCGCGCCAGGCGATAGACGCCCTGCCCTGCTTCGCCGCCGTCCCGGAGCGCACGCGCGAGGCTTTGGCGGCGCAGGCTTTGCTGCATCGGTTGCCGCCGGGCGCGCTGCTGTTCGAGCAAGCCGAGATTCCCGTGTTCGCGCTGTTTCTACTTTCCGGCAGCCTGCGGCTCGTCGGCGTGCGCGGGCAAACCGAGGCGGTGATCGAGACGGCGCGGCCGTTCGAGCCGGTGCTGCCGGCCGCGGTGGTGACCGAACGGCCGTATCTGCTGCGCGGGCGCGTCTTCGAGGAGGCGCAACTGCTGCTGATCGAGGCGGCGACATTCCGCGCGGCGCTGGGCGAGGACATCGCGCTCTGCCGCGCCATGCTCGACAGCGTCGCCGTGCAGCTTCGCCGTCAGTTGCGCGCTGCGAAGAGTTTCCGGCTGCGCAGCGCCGAGGAACGGGTCGCGGCCTATCTCGCCGGCCAGCTGGCCGAGGCCAAGGGCTCGGTGGAGATCGCGCTCGTCAGCGACAAGACCGAGATCGCCGCCCATCTCGGCGTCTCGCGCGAGACGTTCTCGCGCACCTTGTCCGGCCTGTCCGCGCGGGGCGTATCCGTCGACGGCAAGCGGCTGCGCATCCACGACGTCGCCGCGTTCCTGGCGCGGTTTCCGCCCGATCCGTTCATCGATGATTCCGGTCCGCTCCTCACAACAGAACAAGGCAACCGAACGTGAGCATGCTTTACGCGCGCGCCGACGAAGTCGCGGCCGAGGGTCCGCTCTACGCCAGCGCCAAGAAGGTCCATCCGCAAACGGTCTCGGGCGCGTTCCGGCGCCTGAAATGGCGGCTGCTGTGGCTGTTCCTCGGCATCTATTACCTGCTGCCGTTCGTGCGCTGGGATCGCGGCCCGCATCTTCCCAATCAGGCGGTGCTGATTGATCTCGACCGCGCCCGCTTCTATTTTTTCTTCATCAAGCTGTGGCCGCAGGAGGTTTACTATTTCACCGGCCTGATGATCGTGGCGTCGCTGGCGCTGTTCCTGTCGAACGCGCTGATCGGGCGCGCCTGGTGCGGCTTCGCCTGCCCACAGACCATCTGGACCGACCTGTTCGTCTGGGTCGAGGCCCGGATCGAGGGCGACCGGCGCGAGCGGATAAAGCTCGACGCCGCGCCGTGGACCTCGGACAAGATCGCCAAGCGCGCCGCCAAACATGTGGTCTGGCTGGCGATCTCGTGGTGGACCGGCGGCGCCTTCGTGCTCTATTTCGCCGACGCCCCGACGCTGGTGCGCCAGCTCGCGACCTTCCACGCCTCGATGACGCCGTGGATTTCCATCGCCATCCTGACGGGCACGACCTATTTTCTCGCCGGCCACATGCGCGAGCAATATTGCCTCTACATGTGTCCGTGGCCGCGCATCCAGACGGCGCTGACCGACGAGCACGCGCTCAACGTCACCTATCGCGTCGATCGCGGCGAGCCGAAGATGTCGCTGAAGGAGGCGAGCAAGGCCCGGTTCGCCGGAGCGCCCGCCGGCGATTGCATCGATTGCAACCAATGCGTCTCCGTCTGTCCGACCGGCGTCGACATCCGCCTCGGGCTGCAACCCGGCTGCATCCAATGCGGCCTGTGCATCGACGCCTGCGACGCCGTCATGACCAAAGTGAAGCGCCCGACCCGGTTGATCGGCTACGACACCGACGACAACCTGCGCCGGCGCAGCCGCGGCCAGGCGCCGGTCTATCAACCGATCCGCTCGCGCACTTTGGTTTATGCGGGATTGATCGCAGCGATCGGCGGCGTGATGCTCTATCAACTGATGACCCGGCAGAATATCGCCCTGTCGGTGATGCACAACGGCGCGCCGATGTTCACCACGCTGCGCGACGGCGCGACGCGCAACGGCTATACGCTCAAGATCGCCAACAAATGGGGCGAGCCGCGCAACTTCGCGATTTCCATCGCCGGGCTCAAGGACGCCTCGATCAAGAGCGTGGGGGCGGCGGCGGCCGCCGACGGCAAGCTCATCGTCAGCGTCGAGCCGGATTCCACGCGCGACATCGACCTGCTCGTCACCGCGCCGATGGCCTCGCTTGCCGGCCGCTCGACGCCGCTCACCGTGCGCGCCGTCGAGGCGCTGAGCGGCGAGACCGCGCAGGCGAGCGACAATTTCTTCGGGCCGTGATCATGAGCGACTATATCGACGGCTGGGAGTGCATCGGCTGCGGCCGCGTCGAGGCGTCCCGCCCCTGCGTCGGCATCTGCCAGGACCGGCGCGCCCGTTTCGTCCACGCCGAGGACTACGAGGCTGCGGTGGAGCGGGCGCGCGTGGCCGAGACGGCGCTCGCGCTCGCCCGCCGGCTCGCCAGCACCCATCCCCGCGGCGATCATTGGCGCGAAAGTTTTCAGGCGTTCCAGTCGGAGGCGCAGAAGCTGATGGCCGACGCGCGCGACGTCGAGGAGGCGGTCGCGCAGCAGAGCGCGGCGCTGAGGTAGCGCCTCGCGCGCAGGAACGGAACGCATCGGCTGGCGTTATGCGGGTCATGGGCGACCTCGCCGCCAGGTGAGCGGCCTTGTCCGAACGTCGAATTCAGGTATATCGGGACGAATCAGAAAGTCGTTCGGCGAATTTCACTTGAATGTGCGGAGTTTGCCCCAAGCGAAGCGAAATTCTGGTGACGAAGATTGGCAATCTCCAAGTGTAGATTGTCCATCGCCAAGCAGGGAGAGCCTGACATGTTCAATCGTTTTTGCGCCGATCGCGCCCGTAAGTTCAGCGTCCTGGCGCTCGCGGCCGCCGCCGCGCTCGCTTTTGCGCCATCGTTTGACGGCTTCGGCCCCAACGGCGGCAGCGCCTTCGCCCACGGCTCGGGCGGC
>JAGWRL010000215.1 GCA_028876585.1 Pseudomonadota bacterium
GGACGCATGACCGACGCCGAAGGTGTCGTACTCGCTTTCGGCACGGCGAAGGAACGGCGCAAGGCCGCCCTTCTTCTTGATCGTCGTGATTGCATCGCGGCGGCCGGTGAGGATCTTGTGCGGATAGGCCTGATGGCCGACGTCCCAGATCAGCCGGTCGCGAGGCGTGTCGAACACATAATGCAGCGCCACCGTCAGCTCGACGACGCCGAGGCCGGCGCCGAGATGGCCGCCGGTGACCGACACCGCGCTGATCGTCTCGGCGCGCAACTCGTCGGCGAGCTGGCGCAGATCGCCCGGATTGAGACGGCGAAGGTCTTCTGGCGTCTCGACGCGGTCGAGCAGGGGAGTCGAAGGTCTAGTCAAAGATAAATCCCAGCTTTTTTTGGGTTTTGTTGGCGCGGTGATATCCCCCGCCTACCGCGATTTTGTCGCAGGGGCAATTGTCGCATGGTCACTTAAACGCCCGCCAATCGGCCGCGCCGCCGCCCGTCGGTGCCGAAAACCCGGTCCCAAACCCCTGTCACAATGCCGAAATTCACATCGTCGTGATAGTGATGCGACAGATGGCGCAGCCGGGCGCGGTACAACCAATGGCCGGGTTCAATGCGCCAATGATGCGTCGCATGGTGAACCACCATATAGGCGGCGTAGCCGATCAGGCAGCCGGAGGCGAAGCCGTCGGCGAACACCGGCGCGAAGAAGCAGAACGGCGCGTAACCCAGCGCGATGACGATGCCGCAGGAGAGGAACGAAGGTATGCCGATCAAGGCCTTAGGGGCCTCGTGATGGCGATTGTGCAAGTCCATCAATAGCGGCGCGTGATGATAGAGCACGCGGTGGATCCAATATTCCGCCAGCGTCCAGACGATCAGCCCGGCGACGAAACTGACGAGGAACTCCGGCGCCGCCGCCAGCCCCAGGGGAAAGAACGCGAGATAGAAAAACACCGCCAGGGCGACCGGAATGGCGATGTAGTCCCCGAAATACAAGAACCTATTGATCGGCATGGCCAGCCTCCTGCGCGCGCTTCCCTCGCCCCTAAAGCCAGCCCATCACGCGTATATGACGCTTGCGGCGCGCTAAAGCTCTCGGGCCAGATCGATTAGAAAAGTCACGCAGCGGCCAAGTTGTTCCATTGCGACATATTCATCGGGCTTGTGCGCCTGCTCGATCGACCCCGGCCCGCAGACGATGGTGGAGACGCCGGCGCGCTGGAAATGCCCGGCCTCGGTCGCATAGGACACCGCGATCGTCGCATTGGCGCGCGCCAGCCGCAGCGCCAGCGTCGCGGCGGACGAGCCGGGCTCGCGCGCCAGACCCGGCACGTCGACGTCCATCACCGTCTCGATGGTCGGCTCGGGGCGATGCCGGCGCAGGCGCGGCAGCGCGGTCTGGTCGATGAAGCGCTGCACGCGCGCCAAAGCCTGCGCCGCCGTCATCTCGGGCAGGCCGCGGAATTCCCAGCCGAAGGCGCATTCGCGGGCGAGGATGTTGCGCGCCGAGCCGCCCGCGATCGTGCCGACATGGTAGGTGGAGAACGGCGGATCGAAGCGCGGATCGGCGCCGGGCTCGCCCTCCAGTTCGCGCGCCAGCCGGTCGATCTCGGCCACGATCTCGCAGGCCGCCGAAATCGCGTTGGCGCCGAGCGAGGGCTGCGCGGAATGCGCCTCGACGCCGCGCACCAGCGTGCGGAAGGTGGCCACGCCCTTGTGCGCGTCGGCGACCTGCATCAGCGTCGGCTCGCCGACGATCACGGCGGCGGGGCGCGGCAGATCGACGCCGAACCGCTGGATGAAATCGAGCGAGCCGAGGCAGGTCGTCTCCTCGTCGTAGCTCAACAGCAGGTGGATCGGCCTCGCCAGCCCGGCGGCGAGGAAATCGGGGACGCAGGCGAGCGCGCAGGCGGCGAACCCCTTCATGTCGCAGGCGCCGCGGCCATAAAGCCGGCCCTCCGCCGCGCGCAGCGCGAACGGATCGCTGGTCCACGGCTGACCTTCGACCGGCACCACATCGGTATGGGCGGAGAGCAGCACGCCGCCATCGACGCGGGGGCCGAAGGTGGCGAGCAGCGCCGCCTTGTCGCCCTCCCGGTTGGGCGCGATCATTGGCTCGACGCCGAGCGCGCGCAGATAATCCGCGACATAGGCGATCAGGTCGAGATTGGAGCGGTCGCTGACTGTGGGGAAAGCGACGAGCGCGGCCAGCAGCTGTTGGGCGCGGGTCAGCGAATCCGGCATCATCGCGCCATTCTAGACCGCCGCGCCGACAAGTCGAGCGCGACGCCTCATGACGTCGCTGCGCGCGGGCGCGAGGCGGCGGCGACGGCAAGCGCGGCGGCCGCCAGCGCCAGCGGCGCGAACGACACCCACAGCACCACGCTCCATCCCTGTGTCGCCAACAGCTCGCCGGCGGAAAAGGAGCCGACCGCCATCATCCCGAACACGAGGAAATCGTTGAGCGACTGCACCCGCGTGCGCTCCTCGGGCCGGTGGCTCTCCAGCACCAGCGCGGAGGCGCCCAGAAAGCCGAAATTCCAGCCGATCCCGAGCAGGATCAGCGCGAGCCAGAAATGCCCGACGTCGAGGCCGAGCAGCGCTGTCGCGGCGGCGGCCGCGATCAGCGCCAGGCCCGCCGCCACGATGCGCAGCGCGCCGAACCGCGCCAGCAGCCAGCCGGTGAAAAAGCTCGGCGCGTACATCGCGATGACATGCCATTGCAGGCCGAGATTGGCGGCTTCCTGCGACAGGCCGCACAGCCGCATCGCCAAGGGCGCGGCGGTCATGATGAAGTTCATCAGCACGTAGGACACGACGCCGCAGATCACCGCCATGACGAAGCGGGGCTGGCGCGCGATCAGCCCGAGCGGACGGCCGCCGGCGATCTCGGCTTCCGTCGGCGGCGGCAGCCGGACCCCCGCCAGCACGAAGGCCGACAGAACGGCGACGCCCGCCTGCGCCAGATAGGTCGCCGCGAACAGATAAGGCGACCAGAGGGACATGGTGTAGGTGACGAGCTGCGGGCCGATGACGCCGGCGAACACGCCGCCCGCCAGCACCGAGGACATGGCGCGCGCATAGCGCGGCGGCGCCACGCAATCGGCGGCGGCGAAGCGATAGGAGAAGCCGACGGCGGCGTAAGCGCCGGCGAACGGCGTCGCGGCGCAGAACAGCCAGAACGAACCGATGACGAGCGCCACGGCCGCCATGAGGCCGGTGACGACGCCGCATCCCGTGCCGACGAAAAAGGCGGCGCGGCGGCCATGCCGGCGGGCGATCGCCCCGGCCGGCAGCGTGCTGGCCGCCATCCCGACCACCAGAACGGAGATCGGCAGCGTCGCCAGCGCCGGATCGGGCGCGAGCGTGTGGCCGATGATGGCGCCGGTGGCGTAAACGACCGCGGTGTTCGCCCCCGCGAGCGCCTGCGCCAGCGACAGCCGCACGATATTGTTGACTTCGTGGGGATAACGGATCGCCGGCGCCATCGAAGGCGCGGCGGCGAATTCGGCTTGCGACATGAGCCCCCCTCGGCGCGCCCGCGACGCCCGGCGCTTCATACCGCACCGGCCGCCCGCCGCAACAGCGCGCGCCGGCTTCAGCCGGTTTTGGTCGAGGTCCGTCGCACGTCGCACACCTGCACCTTGAATTCGCTGTAGAAGCGTTCACGGCCAAGCTGCATCGCCGCCAGATGTTCGGGGTGGGTCGCCCAGGCGCGCTGGCCCTCCTCGGTGGCGAATTCGACGATGGTGACGCGCTCGCCGTCCTCGGCGGTGAAACGCTTCTGGCTGACATAGCCGGGCATCGTCTGCGACAATTCGACCATGCGGGTCACCAACGCCGCATATTCCTCCTGCGCTTCGGGTTTGAGACGACTGCGGAATACGGTGACGATCATGGGCGGCCCCGACGCGGCTGTTAAGACGCGACATAACATAGCGGACGCGCGCGGCGGGAGGCGATAATGTTGCGCGGGGGCCAACGTCCCGAATCAGGAGGCTATCGTGGCGGTGTCGCAGAGTCAGCGGTTGCGCAAGGCGGCGGCCAAGGCGGCCAAGCGCAAGGTGGTCGTGGCGGAGAAGCTGGCCCGCGATCGTCGCGAACTGTCGATCTCCAAACCGCGCCACATCGATTTCGCCGCCTGTCCGATCGTCGCCTGCCTGGTGACGGAGAATTTCGAGAGCGTCGGCATTTCGACGCTGACCGTCATGCGCAAGCTCTCGCTCGGCCGCTACGGGATTGCCGTGTTCCTGCTCGATTTCTGGTGTCTGGGCGTGAAGGACGCGTTCTTTCGCGTCGCCGAGGCCGACGAATATGAACTTTACATAGAAGAACTCGAGGCCGGCGGCGGCGCGGAGCCGATCGAGCCGGCGCGGGCGCGCCGGTTGGTGCGCGAGGCGGTCGCCTATGGCGCGTCCAATGGCTTTTCCCCGCCGGCGGAATTCGCCGAGGTCGAGCGGATTTTCGGCGACATCGAGGCCGCCGAGGCGACCTTCGCGTTCAGCGACAACGGCCGGCCGCACTTTGTCGTAGGGCAGCACGATTCGCGGGCGCGCTGCGAGCACATCTGCGCGGTTCTGGAGCAGCGCTTTGGTCGCGACGGCTACGACGTCACCTATCCGCTGGAAGACGACGACGAGGACGACGGGATGGCGCCGGACCAACAAGAGCGCATCGAGGGTCCGCCGCGGCGCTGAGACCTTCGGCGGAGCGAAGGCTCGGGCGCGTCGACCCCCTACAACAGCGCCGTCCAGACCTGCGCCGCCGCGATCAGACAGCGCTCCCTTGCGGACGATGCGTGCGGCGCACACAGCAACAAGAATAGCGCGGCTACGTTATCTCGAAAATGAGGCACGTCGTCGTGCCATGGGCGAGCAATCGACCCTTGCGGTCGGTGACGCGGCCCTCGGCCGCGCCTACACGACGGCCGCTGCTCAAGACCGCGCCCTCGGCCCTGATCCCGCCCGTTTCCGGGGTGATCGGCCGAACAAGCGAAATCTTGAATTCGAGCGTCGTGCTGCCGAAGCCTTTCTCAAGCGTCGATTGAACGGCCAGCCCCATGCAGCTATCGAGAAGCGTCGCCGTCAGACCTCCATGCACCGTGCCCCATGGATTGAGGTGAGAGCCATTCGGGACGAGCGCGACGACGACCCGGCCCATTTCCGCCTCGACGATGTCATAGCCCAGGGTCTGCGCGATGGTGTTTAGCGGCAGCGTTCCGCTGGCCAGGCCCTGGACAAATTCCAGCCCGCTCATTTCCTTCAGCCGCTCGGGGCTCACCGTCCCATAGGTTTTGACGGTCACGATCGCCTCCGTCGTTGCGCGCGCCTTCCGGCTGAGCGCGGATGCAGAGCGTAGCGGCGGCGGGACGACAAGGCGACCCGATTCCGACGGCCGGGCCTCTCTCGCCGCCTGACAGGCTGGCGACGATCTGGCGCGCAAAACCTCGCCGGCTCGACCCAAACCGAGATGCAGTTCATGCGAATTCCGGTCAACCGCCTCGACGCCCGCTGGGCGCCGAGGGCTTCATCGCGAATCCGTACCATTCTTCCCGCCCCGCAGCCGCTTGACTCCACTGCGACGGGTAGCGCATGCGCGGGAGCATGGAGTTTCGGGGAGCAAACATGAACACGGCCGCCGTCCATGCGCCGCCGACTGCGGGCGAAATCTCGGCGCGGATCGACCGGCTGCCGGCCACCGCCAGCGTCTGGCGCGCGATCCTGCTGCTCAGCGCCGGCATGTTCTTCGAACTCTACGATCTGTTGTTCTCCGGCTATATCGCGCCGAGCCTCGTCAAGTCGGGCGTGTTGACGCAGAACACGCCGGGCCTGTTCGGCACCACCGGGGTGGCGAGCTTCATCGCCGCATTGTTCACCGGCCTGTTCATCGGCACGCTCGCCTGCGGCTTCCTGGCCGACCGTTTTGGCCGGCGCGCGATCTTCACAGTGTCGCTGCTCTGGTACACCGTCGCCAATGTGATGGTGGCGATGCAGGAGGACGCGTTCGGCCTCAACCTGTGGCGGCTGATCTCCGGCATCGGCCTCGGGCTGGAGATGGTGACGATCGGCGCTTATCTGAGCGAGATGGCGCCCAAGCACCTCCGGGGCAAGGCGTTCGCCTGCTCGCAGGCGATCGGCTTCTGTTGCGTGCCGGTGATCTCGGCGCTCGCCTATTTCCTCGTGCCGCTGCGGCCGTTCGGGCTCGAGGGCTGGCGCTGGGTGGTGCTGGCGGGCGCGCTGGCGTCGATCGTCATCTGTTTCCTGCGCTTCGCTTTGCCGGAAAGCCCGCGCTGGCTCGCCCGGCGCGGCCGTCTCGCCGAGGCCGACGCGATCCTGTCGATGATCGAGCGCAAGGTGGCGGCGGAATACGGCCGCCCGCTGCCGCCGCCCGGCCCGCCCGAGCCGATCTCGACCGCGCGGCGGTTCGTCGATCTGTGGTCGCCGCCGATCCGTTCGCGCGTGATCCTGCTCAGCGTGTTCAATGTGTTCCAGACCGTCGGCTTCTACGGCTTCCAGAACTGGGTGCCGACGATGCTGGTGAGCCAGGGCGTCGAGATCACCAAGAGCCTGGGCTATACGACGCTGATCGCGCTGGCGGCGCCGGTCGGGCCGGTGATCGGCTTCTTCCTCGGCGAGAAAATCGAGCGCAAATGGGTGATCGTGCTGTGCGCCGGCTTGATCCTGGTCTGCGGCCTGGCGTTCGGCGCGACCCGCGACGGCGCCGTGATCGTCGCGATGGGGCTGATGTTGCAGGTCGCCGCCAACGGCATGTCCTATTCGTTCCACGCCTATCAGCAGGAGCTGTTCCCGACCGGGCTGCGCGCCCGCGCGGCGGGCTTCGTCTATTCGTGGAGCCGGCTGTCGGTGATCTTCAGCTCCTTCATCATCGCCGATCTGTTAAAAACCTTCGGCGTGCCCGGCGTGTTCGTGTTCATCGCCGCGGCGATGGCGGTGGTGATGGCGACGGTCGGCCTGTTCGGGCCGCGCACCAGCGGTGTCGCGCTGGAGAAGATCTGACGCCATGCAGCTTCCCCCGGGCGTGGTCGCCGTCGCGCCGATCTGCCGCTATTTCGGCACCTGCGGCGGCTGCGCGGCGCAGCATATGCCGGCGGCGCGCTACGCCGAATGGAAGCGCGGCGCGGTGGTCGCCGCGCTCGCCGGCGCCGGCGTCGAGGCGCCCGTCGGCGCGCTGGTCGACGCCCATGGCGAGGGGCGCCGGCGCGCGACGTTTCACGCCCGCGCCCGCGCCGACGGCGGCGTCGAATGCGGCTTCATGCGCGCCCGCGCGCATGAGATCGTCGTCATCGACGCCTGCCCGCTGCTCGCGCCGGAACTGAGCGAGGCGCCGAAAATCGCGCATGCGCTGGCGGTGGCGCTGAAGGGGCTCGACAAGCCGCTCGACATCCAGACCACGGCGACGCTCAACGGCGTCGACGTCGACATTCGCGGCTGCGGCCGGCTCGGCGCGGCCGAGACGCGCAAGGTGCTGGCGGCGGCGGAATTGTTCGACCTGGCGCGGCTGTCCAATCACGGCGTCGCGCTGATCGAGCGCCGGCCGGCGGCGATCGCCTTTGGCGAGGTTCGCGTCGTCGCGCCGGCGGGCGGCTTCCTGCAGGCGACGGCGCTCGGCGAAGCGACGCTGGCGGAGCTTGCGCGCGCGGCGCTGGCGGGCGCGGGGCGGGTCGCCGATCTCTTCTGCGGCGCCGGCGCCTTCGCGCTGCGGCTCGCCGCCGATCATCCGGTGTTCGCGGCCGACAACGACGCCGCCGCCATCGCGGCTTTGCGCCGCGCCGCCGCCGATGCGCCGGGCCTGCGCAACATCGAGGCGACGGCGCGCGATCTCTTCGTCAACCCCGTGCCGGCGGCCGAGCTTTCGCGCTGCGAGGCGGTGCTGTTCGACCCGCCGCGCGCCGGCGCGCAAGCCCAGACGCGCGAGATCGCGGCCAGCAGCGTCACGCGCGTGGTCGCCATTTCCTGCAACGTCGAGACCTTCGCCCGCGACGCGCGCGCGCTGATCGCGGCCGGATTCGTCTGCGACGGCGTCACCCCCATTGACCAGTTCCGCTACTCGCCGCATGTCGAGATCTTCGCGGCCTTCCAGCGGGCCAAACCGAAGCGGCGCAGGAGCATTCTGGGGTGAACGACGCGCAACTGTTCGAGCGGCTGGCCCAGATCGTCGGGCGCGCGCATGTGTTGACGCAGGCCGACGCGCTGGAAGGCGCGCTGGTCGAGCCGCGCGGCCTGTTTCGCGGCCAGGCGCGCGCGCTGGTGCGCCCCGCCAGCACGGCCGAGGTCGCCGCCGTCATAGCCGCTTGCGCGGCGGCCAAGGCGCCGATCACGCCGCAGGGCGGCAACACCGGGCTGGTCGGCGGCCAGATTCCGTTCGGGCCGGAGATCGTGCTGTCGCTGAAGCGGCTCAACCGGGTGCGCGAGGTCGACGCGCTGGCCGACAGCATGATCGTCGAGGCGGGGGTGACGCTGGCGGAGGCGCAAGCGGCGGCCGAGCGCGCCGACCGGCTGTTCCCGCTGTCGCTGGCGAGCGAGGGCTCGTGCACGGTCGGGGGCAATCTCTCCACCAACGCCGGCGGCGTCGCGGTGCTCGCCTATGGCAATGCGCGCGAAATGACGACCGGCGTCGAGGTGGTGCTGGCCGACGGGCGCATCGTCAACGCGCTGTCGAAGCTGCGCAAGGACAACACCGGCTACGACCTGAAGGACCTGTTCGTCGGCGCCGAGGGCACGCTGGGGATCATCACCGCGGCGGCGCTAAAACTGTTCGCAAGGCCGCGTTCGCGCGAGACGGCGTTCGTCGGACTGGCGAGCCCGGAGGCTGCGCTCGCCCTGTTCCGCCGCGCGCGCGAAAGTTTCGGCGCCGAGGTCGTCAGCTTCGAACTGATCCCGCGCATCGCGATGGATTTTGTGCTGCGCCACGCGCCGGGCGCGCGCGATCCGCTGGGTCAGCCGCATCCCTGGTACGTGCTGGTCGAGATCGCGTCGCAGAAGGCCGGCGGGCTCGACGAGGCGGTGACGGACTGGCTCGGCGGCGCCGCCGAGGCCGGCCTGATCGACGACGCCGCGCTGGCGGCGAGCGGCGAACAGCGCGCCGCGTTCTGGGCCTTGCGCGAAAATATTTCCGAGGTGCAGAAATTCGAGGGCGGCTCGATCAAGCACGACATTTCCGTGCCGATCGGCGCCGTGCCGGCCTTTCTGGCTGAGGCGGGCGCCGCGGTGCTTCGTCGCAGCCCCGCCGCCCGCGTGGTGGCGTTCGGCCACATGGGCGACGGCAACATCCACTTCAACGTCAGCCAGCCGATCGGCGCCGACATGGCCGCCTTCCTCGCGGATTGGGAGGGCATGAACGAGGTGGTGCACGACATCGTCGCGCGTTACGAGGGTTCGTTCTCGGCCGAACACGGCATCGGCCGGCTCAAGCGCGACCTGCTGGCGCGCAAGAAAGACCCGGCCGCGCTCGACGTCATGCGCGCGATCAAGGCCGCGCTCGACCCCTCGGGGCTGATGAATCCGGGCAAGGTTTTGTAGGCCCGCCCCGCCCTAGACATAAAGTACAGGTATGTTCGCGCCCGAAAAACCACGGGGCGAGGCTGCGCTTTGCTCCGGCCTCGGGTAAGAATCGGCGCCGATAATGATTCGCGGCCGGGGCGTTCATTTAGTTTTCATGTGAACTGGCGCAAAAGGCGACGCGCTCTTGTTGCACTGCAACATATGCGCTATATCGAGGACAAGAGTTCGAACCTTCGCCCGCGCGGCGACGTTCCCTAGCAGGCAAACGATGACCACGACGTGGAAGACGAAATGGGGCGCGCGGCGGGTTCGCAAGGAGCCCCCGACCCTGGATGAGGCGCTGATCGCCGCCGAGGCGATGGCGCCGGACCTCGACGCCCGCGCCGAGATCGCCTCGCAATTGATGGGCGTGCCGGTCGAGGAGGTGCGCTCGGCGCTGACCCGGCAGCAGGCGCAGACGCGCGGCCGCGCCACGCTGGTCAACGGCCGCAGCCGCGCCGTCGTGGTCGAATACAAACGCCCGCGCACGATCGCTCGCCCGATGGTGGGGCCGATGGGCCGCCGCTGAGGCGTGATGGCGAAATTGCGGCGACGCGGCCGCCCGTGTAAGAGCGCGGGCGCATGACCGACCGCGCGGAATCCCAGACCTTTTCGAGCCTGCCCGTGCTGTGGCGGCTGGTGCGCGATTTCGGCCGCGACCATGTCGTCGGCTATATCGGCGCCGCCGTGCTGCTGGCGCTGATCTCGGCCGCCAATGTCAGCGTCGCCTGGCTGCTGCGTCCGGTGCTCAACGGCATGACCACGGCGCAATCGGTCGCGCCGATGGGCATGCTGGCGCTGGAGGCGCTGGGGCTGTTCGTCATGCGCGGCGCGGCGACCTATGGCTCGCAGGTGGTGCTGTCGCGCATCGGCAACAGCATCGTCGCCACGGCGCAGCGGCGGGTGTTCGACCGGCTGCTGCACCAGAACATCGGCTATTTCCAGGATCGCCACTCCAGCGAATTCGTCGCCCGGCTCGCCTTCGCCGCCAATGGCGTGCGCGATTGCCTGCAACTGGTGGTGCAGGGTTTTGCCCGCGACATCGTCTCGGTCGCCGGCCTCGTGTTCGTCATGTTCGAGCGCGATCCGACGATGGCGACCGGGGCGCTGTGCGCGCTGCCCGTCGCGGCGCTGGCGATCGGGCGCATTTTGCGGCGGGTGCGCAAATTCTCCAAGCGCTCGTTCGACGGCTCGACGCTGATCGTGCAGACGATGGGCGAGAGCGTGCTGGGCGCGCGCATCGTGCGCTCGTTCAATCTCGAACAGGTGATGCGCGAGCGCATGTTCGGCGCGATCCGCACCGTCGAGCGCTCCGCCAACCGCATCGCCGCCGGCGGCGGCCTCGCCACCATGATGGCCGACAGCCTCGCCGGCTGCGCCATCGCCTTTGCGATTTTCTACGGCTCCTGGCGCGTGGCGGTGCAGCACGCCGACGTCGGCGCTTTCGCCTCCTTCCTGGGCGCGCTGCTGCTCGCCTATGAGCCGGCCAAGCGGCTCGGCCGCTTTCCCGTCGACGTGCAGAACGGCCTCGTCGGCGCCTCGCTGATCTACGAAGTGCTCGACGCGCCGATGAAGGACGTCGCCCAGCCCGGCCTGCCGCCGCTCGCCGTCGGGCGCGGGCGCGTGCGGCTGAACCAGGTGCGCTTCGCCTATCGGCCGGGACAGGAGGTGATCCGCGGCCTCGACCTGATCGCCGAGCCGGATCAGACCACCGCGCTGGTCGGCCCCTCGGGCGGCGGCAAATCGACCGTGCTCGGCCTGATCCAGCGTTTCCACGCGCCCGACGCCGGTGCGGTGACGATCGACGGCCAGGATGCGGGCGAGGTCGATCTGGTGTCGCTGCGCGACCGCATCGCCTTCGTGTCGCAGGACGTGTTCCTGTTTCGCGGCGCCATTCGCGACAATATCGCGCTCGGCCGCCCCGGCGCCTCGCAGGAAGAGATCGAGGCGGCGGCGCGGCGGGCGAACGCGCATGATTTCATCATGGGCTTCGCGCAGGGCTACGACACCAATGTCGGCGAACAGGGCGCGCAATTGTCGGGCGGCCAGCGCCAGCGCATCGCCATCGCCCGCGCGCTGTTGAAGGACGCGCCGATCCTGCTGCTCGACGAGCCGACCGCGGCGCTCGATTCGGAATCCGAGCGCGAGGTGCAGAGCGCGCTCGACGCCTTGCAGCAGGGCCGCACGACGATCGTGGTGGCGCATCGGTTGCAGACCATCATCGGCGCCGACCGCATTTATGTGATCGAGAACGGCCGCGCGGTCGAAAACGGCTCGCACGCCGAACTGATCGCGCGCGGCGGCGCCTACCGCGCCTTTTTCGCCGCGCAATTCGGCCTCGGCGCGCTGCCCGAAGTGGCGTGAACCGAACCGATAAAATTTGAAGCTTCGCGTTGAGGCGCTGCTTGCCCTGGCGCGGGAAAGCGCGCGGGATACCTGGGATTAACTCTGCAAATTAGCGGCTTGGCCGCCCCTCGCGCCGCAATCTGGGCGCACCAGCGAAGGGGCGCGCCGAATGACGATGACTGCGACGATCGAATGTTTCGACCCGCGCGCCGATGACGCGCGGCGGCGCGTCGAATTGACCGGGGATCGCATCGTCATCGCGCGCCGCGTCGGCGGCGTCGAGATGCGAGTGGCGCTGACGCCGCGCCAGTTCCGCGGCGTCGCCCTGGCCGTGCTGATCGCCGAGGAGACGGATTTCCTCTACAGCGTGCAACTCGTCCACGCCGACCCCGAATTGAGCGTGACGCTGGCGAGTTGCGGCGACGAGGCGGAAGCGCGCGCGCATTGGCGCCGCTGGGCGGAAAGCCTCGGCCTGCCCTGTCTGATCGAACGCCTGCCCGGCGAATACGAAAGCGAGCGCGCCGACGCGGCGCCGTTCGTGCGGCGGCGAGGGCGGGCGACGCTCAACCGTCGCAACCGCTTTCTCGCCCGCCGCAAGATGGGCCGCGCCGACCTCGCCGCGCTCGCCCTGAACGGCTGAGGCGCGCTCAAAGGGTGTGGTAGATCTCCAGCGCGAAATCGACGTCGTCGAGCACGCGCCCCCGCCCCGCCTTCAGGATCAGCGCCTTGTTGCAATATTGCTTGATGATGTTGGCGTCGTGACTGACGAGGATCATCGCGCAATGGTTGCGGCGCACGAACAGCGCGTCGTAGCACTTTTGTTGAAAGCGCGCGTCGCCGACCGAGATCACCTCGTCGACGAGGAAACATTCGAAATCGACCGCCAGCGTCAGCCCGAACGCCAGACGCGCGCGCATGCCTGAGGAATAGGTCTTCACCGGCAGATACAGCAGCCGGCCGAGTTCGGCGAAATCGTCGACGAAGCCGACCGCGTCCTTGATCGGCACGCCGTAGATGCGCGCGATGAAGCGGATATTGTCGAGCCCGCTCATCGAGGCCTCGAAGCCGCCGGCGAAGGCGATCGGCCACGACATGAACAGATCGCGCACGACTTCGCCCGAAGTCGGCTCCTCGACGCCGCCGATGATCTTGACCAGCGTCGATTTGCCGGCGCCGTTCTTGCCGAGCACGGCGATCTTCTCGCCCGCCGCGATGTCGAAGGAAATGCCGTCGAGCACGCGGCGCACGCCGACGGCGGTGTGATATTCCTTGACGATCCCGTGCAGTTGCACGCGGCGCGGGCCTTGCGCGCGCGCGGTCGCGCGAAGGTCTTCCGCCGCCGGGGCGCGGCGCAACCAAGTCTTGGCCAACCGGCTCGGCAGGTTCACTAGAGATGCTCGCGCACGTTTTTCAACAGCGCGCGCAGGATCGAATAGGCCGCCAGACTGACGGCGGCGATCGCCAGAATGTTGAGCAACCGTCGCGGCAGCAGCGCCTGATCGGGCGCGGCCGGCTCAACCACCGTTTGCAGATAGAAGTGCTGGCGCGCCAGATCCTGCCGCGCCTTGTCATATTGCGCCAGCGCCGATTCCAGTTGTTTGGCGGCGAGCGTGCGGTCGAGCATGATATGGTCGAACTGCGCGAATTTGCCGGCGATCGAACCTTTCTGCCCCGTCATGCGCGCCCGCTCCTGCGCGATCTGATCGCGCAGCGCGTCGACTTCGCTGCTGAGCGAGGCGAGTTGCGGCGCGCGCGGCGTCAGGCTGGTGGTCTGCGCCAGATCGCTCTCGGCCTTCGACAGCCGCGTCATCAGCGCGCCGACGCGGCTGAGCGAATCGGCGACCTCCTTGTTGGGGTCGAGCATGTTCTCGCTGTTGCGATAGGCGGTGAGCCGCGTCTCGATCTGCGCGAACTTCTCTTTCTGCTCCTCGACGTTGCGCTCGGCGACGGCGAGCGCGTCGTTGAAAATGCGGGTGTTGAGCCGATTGACGAAGCCTTCGGCGTTGGCGATCATCGCTTTGTTGAGCGCGAGCGCGTCCTGCGGCGTGAACGCGATGGTGCGCAGTTGCGCGATGCCGCTCTCGGTGTTGACCTTCAGATCGACGAAATTCTGAAAATGGCGGTAAAGCTGCTCGCGCGTGTCGCGCGAGTAGAAGTTGGGGAAGCGGTTGAACAGGTCGCCCTGCGGGTTGGACAATATCTGTCGCAGGCCGTCGTGCTCGGCCAGCGTGTCGACGGCGTCGCGCGAGGTCAGATATTCGGTGGCCGCATAGGTCTCGTCGCTCGCCCGCGTCACTTTCTGGTCGGTCAGCAGGGTCGCGAGATTGCCCATGTCGGAGCCCGACAAGGTGCGGACCATGAACTCCGATTCCGAGACATAGCGCGGCGCGGCGATCAGCAATTGATAGATCAGGCCGAGCGCGATCGGCAGCACGAGGGCGAAGATCTCCAACCAATAGCGGCGATGCAAGGGCTTGGGCTGCGGCGCGGCGCCGCCCTGCCACCAATTGTCGACGACCAGTTCGCCCTTGGAATGGACGGGTTGCAGCTCGATCTCGTTGACGCGGGTCGGTTCGGCGAACATCAGGCGGCCCCGCGCTCGGTCGTCGCGGCGCCGCGTCCGCGCGTTGTCGTCGCCGTCATTGCGCGTGATCCTTCGACCCGACGCTGAGAATCCAGAGTATCGAGAACGCCATGAAGCCGACGACGAACACCGACACGACATTGCGCAACCGCTCGGGCCGGGTCGGTTCGTCGGGCAGGTTCGGCCGGACGATCTCCTCGATATAGACGCGCTTGCGCTGCGCGTCGCTCTCGGCGGTCTGCAACGACGCCAGCGCCGCGGCGTAACGTTTCTCCGCCAGTTCGCGCATCAGCACGAGCCGCTCGTAATTGGCGACTTTGCCGGCGAGCGCCGAATTGTCGCCGGCCAGCTTGCCGCGCTCCTCGTCCACCTTCTGGTCGAGCGCGGTGGCGGACGCCTTCAGCGAGGCGAGCGAGGGATTGTTGGGCGACAGCCGCTCGGCCTCGGCGATCTGCATCTGGGCATGCGCCTTTTGCAGCGAAAGCGCGCCGATCTCCTGCAACATCGCGCCGGCGAAGGCGAGCGGATCGACCAGCAGCGCCTCGTTGCGGAACGCCGTCAATTCGGCCTGCACGTTCACCACGGCGTCGCGCGCGTCGTTCAACTCCTTCGTCGCGGTGGAGACCATGTCGGCCTGCGCGCGCGCGTTGAGGTTGTTGGCCATGTCGCCGGCCAGCGCCAGCATGGCGGCGGCGATCGCCTGGGCCGAGCGCGGATCGAAAGCGGCGACCTCAAGCTTGGTCACGCCGCTGGTGGCGTCCTTGCTGACCTCGAGGAACGAACGCGTATAGGCGAACAGGTTCTCGAACGAATCGCGCTCCCAGAAGCGCGGAAAGCGCGAAAACCAGTCGGCGGCGCTCGATTCGTAGACCGCGCGCAGATCGACCTTGAGGTTGAGCTTCTCCAGCACCTCGCGCGATTTCAGAAAACTCTCGATCGCCGAGGTCTCATCAGCGGCGCGTGACACGCCGAAGGTGTTGAACAAGGCGGCCAGGCCCGAGGAGCGCTGCGCATCGACGCCGCGCACGATATATTCGGTGTGCGACACATATTGCGGCGCGGCGATCAGCCCGAAATAGAGGGTCGCCACAAGCGTCGGCGCCGCCACCATGGCGACGAAGCGGGCGCGCACGTCCGCGAACAGGGTCAGCGCAATCCGCCACGCCTGCGCCGGCGCCGCGACCGGCAAGCCATTCGGGTCGGGCGGGAGATAGCGCTGAATAACTTCGGTCATTTCGGTCTTAGAGGAGCCGTTCGCGGCTTTATATAGGCGCAAGGCAGGGTTCGCAACATTTATATCACAGTTATATTTCGTTCAATAAGGAGGCCCTTGACGGCTGGCGCGGCGACTCCTATTTCTATGTTCTCTTTTTGTTCTGGAGATTGCCGATGCGCGCCGCCGCCTCGCGACCGAACGACGCCAGCCAACGCGTTGTCGTGGCTCGGCAACTGGGGGCCAAGTTCGCCGACGGGCTGGCCCCGGCGCAAGCCCGGCGCGGCCGCGGCGCGCCCTCCAACGCCACCAGCCGTTTCGACGCGCTGCGACGCGAGAGCCTCGACGACGGCTGGGGCCACGACGCCGCCGAGCCGTTGCAGACCGAGGTCGCGTTCGAACGGCCGCGCACCATCATCACCCGCAACGAATCGCCCGACATCTCGTTCGACCGCTCGATCAACCCCTATCGCGGCTGCGAACACGGCTGTTCCTATTGCTTCGCGCGGCCGACCCACGCCTATCACGGGCTGTCGGCCGGGCTCGACTTCGAGACCAAGCTGTTCGTCAAGGAGAACGCGGCGGCGCTGCTCGAAAAGGAGCTGGCGGCGCCGAAGTACCGGCCGGCGGTGATTGCGCTGGGCGCCAACACCGACGCCTATCAGCCGATCGAGCGGCAGTACCGCGTCACCCGCGCGGTGCTGGAGGTGCTGGCGCGCACCGATCACCCCGTCGGCATCGTCACCAAATCCAATCTCGTCGTCCGCGATCTCGATCTGCTGGCGCCAATGGCGGCCAAGGGGCTCGCGAAGGTCTATGTCTCGGTGACGACGCTCGACCGCGATCTGGCGCGGCGGATGGAGCCGCGCGCGCCGACCCCCGAGCGGCGGCTGGAGGCGATCGCGCAATTGGCGGAGGCCGGCGTGCCGGTCGGCGTGCTGGCGGCGCCGATCGTGCCCGCCATCAACGACGACGAGATCGAGAAGATCCTCGCCCGCGCCTATGCCGCCGGCGCGCGCGAGGCCGGCTATGTGACGCTGCGGCTGCCGCTGGAATTGCGCGACCTGTTCCGCGAATGGCTCGCCGTGCATTTCCCCGACAAGCTCAAGCACACCTTGTCGCTGGTGCAATCGATGCACGGCGGCAAGGATTACGAGTCGCAATGGGGGCGGCGGATGGCGGGCTCGGGCCCCTACGCCTGGATGATCGGGCGCCGGTTCGAGATCGCGGCGCGCAAACTCGGCTTCCGCGAAAAAGCCTATGGCTTGCGCAGCGACCTGTTCAAGCCGCCGGTGACGCAGCCGGAGGCGCCGCGCCAGCTATCGCTGTTCTGAGGCCAAGGCCATCTGCCGGCGCGGGATCGCCGCCGGCGTCTCGGCCCGCCGCAACGCCTCCTCGCGCGCGGCGACGTAATCGCGGGTCAACGGCACCACGTCCTGCCGTTTCGCGATCTGGATCTGGAACACCATGTTGCCGGCGACGCGGAACGCGGTCTCCGACCCCGCGAGATAGAAATCCCACATGCGGCAGAACCGCTCATCATAGAGCGCGCGCGCCTCGTCGCGGCGGGCGTTGAACCGCTTGCGCCAGATTTTCAGCGTGTCGGCGTAGTGCAACCGCAGCATTTCGACGTCGGTGACGAACAGGCCGAACTTCTCGATCGAGGCCAGCACCTCCGAAACGGCGGGAATATAGCCGCCGGGGAAGATGTATTTGGCGACCCAGGGATTGGTGTAGCCGGGACCGCTGGAGCGGCCGATCGCGTGCAGCAACATCACCCCGTCGTCGGCCAGCAGGCGGCTGACATGGTCGAAGAACTCGTCGAAATGCGCCTGCCCGACATGTTCGAACATGCCCACCGAGACGATGCGGTCGAACGGCCCCTCGACGTCGCGATAATCCTCCAGGCGGAAATCGACGCGCGCCGCCAGCCCCGCCTCCTGCGCGCGCGCCTGCGAGATCGCCAGTTGCTCCTGGCTCAGCGTGACGCCGACGACGCGGGCGCCGGTCTGGCGGGCGAGATAAAGCCCCATGCCGCCAAAGCCGCAGCCGATGTCGAGCACGCGATGGCGCTCGTCGACCAGCATCTTGGCGGCGATGTGCCGTTTCTTGGCGAGTTGCGCCTCCTCCAGCGTCTGCTCGGGATGTTCGAAATAGGCGCAGGAATATTGCCGGTCGGCGTCGAGGAAAAGATCGTACAGCCGGTGATCGAGGTCGTAATGGGTGGCGACGTTCTTGCGCGCGCGACGGCGGTCGTTGCGCTGTTTCCACGCCTTGATCGCGTCGCGCGCCTTCTCCATCAGCTTTATCCAGGCGAGCCCCTCGCTCCGCCACAGGTTGGCGGAGCCGATGGCGAGGAAATCGTAGAGATCCCCCTGAGTCAGCAGCAGCCGCCCGTCCATGTAGAGCTCGCCGAGTTTCAACTCGGGATCGCGCACCAGCTCCCACATCGCCCGCTTGTCGGCGAACCGGATCGCGATCGCCGGCCCGGTCCCGTCGCCGTAATCGCCCGATGTCCCATCGTGGAACTCAACGTGAAGCCGGCCGAACCGCACCAGCTTCGAGATAATCCGCGAGATCAACGCGCTCATATCCGCCCATTCGGCGCCCTTATTTTCGTCGCGCCGCCCCGCACCAACGTTAACTAAAGTTTAATAACGACGTCATCGTTTTGCAAGATGGCGCGCGAGGGCCGCCGCCGACGTGATTAACGCCGCCCCGCCGCGGAGCCGCATCGCGGCCGGCGGCGGCGGCTTTCGTTGACAAGGGGCGAGGGCCTGCCTATCTCAGCGCCGCCCCGGGGCGCGCGCATGCGGCGCCGACCCCGGCGTGCGCCGTTGCTAGGCGCTTGGGGCCTCCCTGGCCCGGGGGCGGAAGGGTCATTCATGCTGGGCACGGTTCTCAAGAAGGTTTTCGGTTCGGCCAACGATCGCCGCCTCAAGGCCTATCGTCCCAAGATCGAAGCCATCAACGCGCTGGAGCCGCGCTACCAGGCGCTGAGCGACGCGGAGTTGCGCGGCAAGACCGCGGAGTTTCGGGCGCAACTGGCGGCCGGCAAGACGCTCGACGACCTGCTGCCGGACGCCTTCGCCACCGTGCGCGAGGCCGCCAAGCGCGCGCTCGGCCAGCGCCATTTCGACGTGCAGCTGATCGGCGGCATGGTGCTGCACGAGGGCGCGATCGCGGAAATGCGCACCGGCGAGGGCAAGACGCTGGTGGCGACGCTGCCGGTCTATCTCAACGCGCTGGCGGGGCGCGGCGTGCATGTCGTCACCGTCAACGATTATCTCGCCAGCCGCGACGCCGGCTGGATGGCGCAGGTCTATAATTTCCTCGGCCTGAGCGTCGGCGTGATCGTGCACGGGCTCGACGACGACCAGCGCCGGCAGGCCTACGCCAGCGACATCACTTACGGCACCAACAACGAATTCGGCTTCGACTACCTGCGCGACAACATGAAATACGAGATGGGCCACATGGTCCAGCGCGGTCATGCGTTCGCCATCGTCGACGAGGTCGATTCGATCCTGGTCGACGAGGCGCGCACGCCGCTGATCATCTCCGGCCCCTCGGAGGACCGCTCCGGCCTCTACGCCGCCGTCGACACGATCATTCCCAAGCTCGCGCGCGAAGATTTCGACATCGACGAGAAGCAGCGCACGGTCAATCTCACCGAAGCCGGCAACGAGCACACCGAGGCGCTGTTGCGCGAGATGGGCGCGCTGAAGGAAGGCTCGCTATACGAGGCGGTCAACGCGACGCTGGTGCACCACGTCAACCAGGCGCTGCGCGCGCACAAGCTGTTCACGCGCGACAAGGATTACATCGTCCGCAACGACGAGGTCGTCATCATCGACGAGTTCACCGGCCGCATGATGCCGGGCCGGCGCTATTCGGAAGGGCTGCATCAGGCGCTGGAGGCCAAGGAGCACGTCACCGTCCAGCCCGAGAACGTGACGCTGGCCTCGATCACGTTCCAGAACTATTTCCGTCTCTACGAGAAGCTCGCC
>JAGWRL010000216.1 GCA_028876585.1 Pseudomonadota bacterium
AGGCGATCGCGCGCGCGACCGACGCCGGGCTGGCGCTCGGCAGCCCCAGCGTGGCCGTCATCGTCGGCGAAGGCGGTTCGGGCGGCGCGCTGGCGATCGCAGCCTCCAGCAAGGTGTTGATGCTGGAACATTCGATCTACACGGTCGCCTCGCCGGAGGCGGCGGCCTCGATCCTGTGGCGCGATTCCTCGCGCGCGCAGGATGCGGCGACCAGCATGAAGATCACCGCCGCCGACCTGCTCAAATTCGGCATCATCGACGGCATCGTGCCGGAGCCGCTCGGCGGCGCGCATCGCGATCCCGCCGGGGCGGTCGAGTCGGCCGGCAAGAGCATCGCGGAGGCGCTGGAATCGCTCGCCGGCCTGTCGCGCGACGGGCTGCGTGAGGCGCGCGCCGCGAAATTCCTCGCCATCGGGCGCAAGCTGTAGGCGCGCGCGCTCAGCCGTTGTTGGCGAGGAACCAGCGCCTGAACTGCTCGCCATAGGCTTTCTTGACCGACCCGCCCGTTGGCTTGATCTTGCTGTCGTTGACGTAATGGGCGGCGTCGAACGGGGGAAAGCCGCACAACTCATGGACGCGGGCGAGATGTCCCGGCTGATCGCTCATGAAGTCGTTGTAGAAGAACGAGAACGACCTTTCCGGCCGCAACGACGCGGCGAACGTGTCGAGGTAGATGTCGGACAGCGCCACCGCCTTCAGCGCCGCATCGATATCGCCAAGCGTCAATTCGGCGCCATTGTCCGCCGCCAGCTCCGGATCGCCGTAATAATGGTAAATCTGAGTCTTGCGCGCCAGCGCGAGGCTCGTCGCCTGGGCGATGCGATCGCGCCGGCGCACGATGAGCCAGCGCGCCCGTTCGCCGAAAAACGCGCGGCGCAGTTCGGGCGAGAGTTGCGCCAAGCGGTGCAGTTGCGACAGACTTTTGCACATGATCTTGGCGGCGACGAAACCGCTGGCGTCGTAGTGCAACCTGGCCCAGGTCTCCATCGCCTGCGCGGGCGTGGCGTTGTCGTCAAGATAAGAGAAATGCTCTTGGGCCAAATCCCACAATTCGAAACCAAGCGATCGTTTCAATTCGTAGGCTATCGTTTCGGCGATGAAGGTCGAGCCGCAGCGAACCTCGCTGGCGATGAACAGGCATCTACGGCCATCGTCGAACTTGAGAAAATCAGTCATGCCGGCCAAATCCAATCGTCGCTGCTGACCGCATCCATCTCTCCCCGAAGCGCAAGCAATCGCGCCCGTGATACAGAAAAGCTTCGGCGGCGCAAAGCGGGCGCGTGGCGGCGCAGAGCGCGGCGCCGCCGACGGCTCACGGGGAATAGCATTGGCGGGAGCCGGTCGCGACGGGAGCCGTACCGCTCGTCTCGCGACGACCGCGATGTTATTTGACCGGCAACGCTCTAAATTGCAGCTTTATTTCGCTATTATTGCCTTGTCTTGCACCCACAATGATAATCACGCGGCGCCGCGCGGTCGGGGCTTTTGCGTCCTTGGCGCACCTTGAAACCCGTCGCCCGCTGGTCCAATGTCGGCGCCTGCTGAGGAGGCGTTGTTTGTCCCAAGGATCACCGCCGGGCGCGGGGTTGCGCGTCGGTCTGTTCGTCACCTGTCTGGTCGATCTGATGCGGCCGAGCATCGGCTTCGCGGCGGTCAAGCTGCTGGAAGACGCCGGCTGCAAGGTCGTCGTCCCGGCGCAGACCTGCTGCGGCCAGCCCGCCTATAATTCCGGCGACCGCGCCGACGCCAAGCGAATCGCGCGCCAGACCATGCGCGCCTTCGCCGGCTGCGATTACATCGTCGCGCCGAGCGGCTCCTGCGGCGGGATGCTGGCCAAGCATTATCCCGAATTGTTCGCCGACGAACCCGACGCCTCGCGCGAGGCGGTCGCCTTCGCCGGCAAATGCCGCGAGATCGTCAGCTTCCTCGCCGACACGCTCGGCGTCGAGCGGGTCAACGCGCGCTACGAGGGCGTCGCGACCTATCACGATTCCTGCTCCGGCCTGCGCGAACTGGGCATCCGCGACCAACCGCGCAAATTGCTGGCGAGCGTCGAAGGGCTGAAACTGGTCGAACTGGAGGACAGCGACGTCTGTTGCGGCTTCGGCGGCACCTTCGCCGTCAAATACGGGGAATTGTCGGGCGCGATCGTCGCCAAAAAGGCCGACAAGATCGCCGCCACCGGCGCCGACACGCTGCTCGCCGGCGATCTCGGCTGCCTGATGAACATGGCGGGCAAACTGAGCCGCGAGGGCCGCCAGATTCGCGTGCGCCACGTCGTCGAGGTGCTCGCCGGCATGACCGACGATCCGCCGATCGGCCAGGGGAGCGCCAAGTGAGCGCCGTCATCACCACGCCGCGCTTCAAGGACAACGTCCACGAGGCGCTGTACGACGCGCGCCTGCAACGCGCGTTGAACACCGCCGGCAATTTCGTGCCGCGCCGCGCCGCCGCGGTCGCCCGCCTGCCCGAGTTCGAGGCTTTGCGCGACAGCGCGCGCGACATCAAGACCCACACGCTCGCCCATCTCGACCTCTATCTCGAAGCTTACGAGCAGCGCGTCACCGCCGCCGGCGGCCAGGTGCATTACGCCCGCGACGCCGAGGAGGCGCGCCAGATTTTCCTCGGCCTCTGCAAGGCGCGGGCGGCCAAGCGCGTCACCAAGGGCAAGTCGATGATCTCGGAGGAGATCGGCCTCAATCAGGCGCTGGAGGCGGCCGGGATCGAGGCGATCGAGACGGATCTCGGCGAATACATCATCCAGTTGCGCAACGAGGCGCCGAGCCACATCATCGCGCCGGCGATCCATGTCACCCGCGACGACATCGAGGCGGACTTCCGCAAGGCGCATCTGCACTTAGCCCGCGACCGCGACCTGTCGCAGCCCGAGACGCTGCTGGCGGAGGCGCGCGAAATCCTGCGGCAGAAATTCCTCTCCGCCGACATCGGCGTCACCGGCGCGAATTTCCTGATCGCCGAGACCGGAAGCTCGATCATCGTCACCAACGAGGGCAACGGCGATCTGACCCAGATCCTGCCCAAGGTGCATGTCGTCATCGCCAGCCTGGAAAAGATCACGCCGACGCTCGACGACGCGGCGCAACTGCTGCGCGTGCTCGCCCGCTCGGCGACCGGGCAGGACATGTCGGTCTATACGACGCTCTCCACCGGGCCGCGCCGCGCCGACGATCCCGACGGACCGGAAGAATATCACGTCATCCTGCTCGACAACGGCCGCTCGTCGATGCTGTCGGGCGAGTTCAAGGACATGCTGCGCTGCATCCGCTGCGGCGCCTGCATGAACCATTGCCCGGTCTATCAGGCTGTCGGCGGCCACGCTTACGGCTGGGTCTATCCCGGCCCGATGGGCGCGGTGCTGACGCCCTCGCTGATCGGCGTAGAGGACGGCGGGCAGTTGCCCAACGCCTCCACCTTCTGCGGCCGCTGCGAAGCCGTGTGCCCGATGAAAATCCCGCTGCCGAAGATGATGCGGCATTGGCGCGAGCGCGAATTCGAGCGCCATCTGGAGCCGACGCCGGTGCGCTATGGCTTGGGGGTGTGGGCCTATTTCGCCACCCGGCCGACGCTCTACCGCTTCGCCACCAATCTGGCGATGCGGGCGATGGGGCTGGTCGGGGGCGGGCGCGGGCGCTTCGCCTGGGCGCCCCTCGCCGGCGGCTGGACGCGCTATCGCGATCTGCCGGCGCCGCAGGGGGGGACGTTTCAAGCGCGCTGGCGCGCCAAGAGCGGGGCGGTGCAATGAGCGCGCGCGACGAGATTTTCGGCGGGATTCGCCGCTCGCTGCATGTCAACGGGACCGAGGCGCCGCGCCGCGCCGCCGTCGCCGACCGGCTCGCCCGCGCCCCCTCCGGCGTGATCCCCGCGCGCGGCCAGGGCGGGCTGGCGACGTTCAAGGACGAGGCCGCGCGCGCGGCGGCGACGCTGCAAGAGGTCGCCTCCGCCGCCGAAGTCCCGGCCGAGATCGCCCGCTACCTGCGCGAACACAATCTGCCCGCGACGTTGCGGATCGGCGCCGACGCGCGGCTCGCCGGCCTGCCCTGGGCCGACACGGCGCTGGAATTGCGCCACGGCCCGTCCGACGGCCACGACCTCAACGCCGCCAGCGTCGCCTTCGCCGCCGTCGCCGAGACCGGCACGCTGGCGCTGGTCTCCGGCGCCGACAACCCGACGACGCTGAATTTCCTGCCCGACAATCACGTCGTCGTGCTGTTCGCCAAGGATGTCGTCGGCGACATGGAGGGCGTATTCGCGCGGCTGCGCGGAACTTACGGCGCCGGCCAGGCGCCGCGCACGCTCAATTTCGTCACCGGTCCGTCGCGCTCGGCCGACATCGAGCAGACCCTGCTGTTCGGCGCGCACGGGCCGCGACGGCTGCATATCGTGCTGGTCGGCGGCTAACCCAACCCCGGCACGGGCAGGCCGAAAATCTGCGCCAGCAGCAGCGCGTTGAGCGCGACGATGACGACCGCCGCCGCAATCGCGGTCGCGTGCAGCGCGAAGCCGTTGGCGAACGCGCCCATCAGGTCGCGCCGCCGCGTGAACATCAGCAAGGCGATCATCGGCGCCGGCAGCGCGAAGCTCAGCACGACCTGGCTCAGCACCAGCGCCCGGGTCGAATCGACGCCGAGCCAGACGACGACGAAGGCCGGCGCCGTCGTCACCAGCCGCCGCACCCAGATCGGGATCGACCGCCGCGTAAAACCCTGCATGATCACCTGCCCCGCCAGCGTGCCGACCACCGAACTCGACACGCCCGAGGCCAGCAGCGACAGCAGAAACAGCCCGGCCGCGCCCGCGCCCAGCAGCGGCGTCAGCGTCTTGTAGGCGGTTTCGATCTCAGCGACGTCGGCGTGGCCGGCGTGGAAGGCGGCGGCCGCCATAGCCACCATCGCCATATTGACCAGACCGGCGCCGGCCAGCGCAATCAGCACCTCGCGGTTGGAATAGCGCAGCAACATCGCGCGGTCGGCGTCGTTGCGCGGGACGGAGCGCGCCTGCGTCAACGCGGAATGGAGATAGAGCGCATGCGGCATCACCGTCGCGCCGATCACGCCGACGGCGAGGGTGAGCGCCTGCGCGTCGGGCAGTTTCGGCGTCACCGAGCCCGCCGCCGCCGCGCCCCAGTCGATCGGCGCGATGAACAATTCCGCGAGGTAGCAAAACCCGATCAGCGCGACCAGCGCGCCGATGGCGAGTTCCATCGGCCGGAAACCGCCGCGTCCAAACATCAGGATGGCGTAAGTCAGCAACGCGACCACGACCATGCCGGTCATCAGCGGCGCGTGGAACAGCAGCGAAAAACCGATCGCCCCGCCGACGAATTCAGCCAGATCGGTCGCCATCGCCGCCAGTTCGCTGACGATCCACAGCGCCAGCACGACGGGGGCGGAGAATTCCTCCCGGCAATGTTCGGCGAGATTCTTGCCGGTGACGATCCCGAGCTTGGCCGACAAAGCCTGAAACAGCATGGCGACGAGATTGGCGAGCAGCACCACCCAGAGCAGCGAATAGCCATAGGCCGCGCCCGCCTGGATGTTGGTCGCGAAATTGCCGGGGTCCATATAGGCGATCGAGGCGACGACGGCGGGGCCGGCGAACAGCATCGCCGTCGCCGCCCGGCCCCGGCTCCGGCCGGCGAGCGTCTCGCCGATGGCGAACGCGGCGCGACCCGAAAGATTTGATGATTGCGCGTCCGACATCATCGCTCGGGATTGAAGGCGTCGCTTCAGAATGTAGCCTTGGGTACATTTTTGTCAAG
>JAGWRL010000217.1 GCA_028876585.1 Pseudomonadota bacterium
AGAAGCTCACCAACATCCGCACCCATTCGAAGGACGAAGCGGTGCGCCTGACGACGCCGATGCAGATGACGCTGGAAAAGGCGCTGGCCTATATCCAGGACGACGAACTGGTCGAGGTGACGCCGAAGTCGATCCGCCTGCGCAAGGGCCTGCTCGACCCCAACGCCCGCAAGCGCGCCGAGCGCTCGAAGGCGGCCGAGGGAGTGGTCTAAGCGCTGCGTTCCGCGCGCCCCGCGCTCGTCGCATTCGCGGCGAGCCGGGTCGCGCTCGCCGAATTGCGTGAATGTGGGATGGTGCCCCTAGCCGGAATCGAACCAGCACTCCTTGCGGAATCCGATTTTGAGTCGGACGCGTCTACCAGTTCCGCCATAGGGGCCGACATTAAGTCGCCGAGCGCATATAGAGCCGGCCCCGACGCGGGTCAAACGCTGATTGCTGGATAATCGCGCCCGCCGATGTGCTATGCTCGATGCGGGCTATACGCGGGACGGATATGGCGCTCGACTGGCTGCTGGCGAGTTTGCACCACCTCGCGGTTTTCGCGCTGCTCGCCATTCTCGCCGGGGAATTGGCGATGACGGGCGGCCGGATCGACGCGACGGTGGTCGGCCGCCTGACGCGGCTCGACGCGTGGTACGGCGTCGCGGCGGCGGGCGTGCTCGGCGCGGGCGTGGCGCGGGTGTTCCTGGGCGCCAAGGGCGCGGCCTATTACGAGGTCAATTCGCTGTTCTGGGCGAAAATGGCGGTGTTCGCGCTGGCGGCCGGCCTGTCGGCGCTGCCGACGCTGCAATTCCTCGCCTGGCGGCGGGGCGCGCGGGTCGATCCGCATTTCGCGCCGAGCCCGCGCGCGCTCGCCTCGGTGCGCTGGACGCTGCGGCTCGAGGCGGCGGCGTTCGCGCTGCTGGCGATCCTCGCGGCGGGCATGGCGCGCGGCTTCGGCGCCTGAGCAACCCTCGCGATCTTGCGCGCGCCGGGCTATAGTGGGCGCCAAGGAGGACGCCGCTTGGACGAAACGATGGACGTCGAGGCCTATCTCGCCGCGGGCGGCGTGCTGACCTCGCCCGCCAACGCGCCGCCGCGCTATCGCGGCGAGTTGATGCGCTGGATGGCGGGCTTCGTCGACAGCGAACTCGCCGGCGCCGCCGGCTTCGCCGATCTCATCAACGCCGCGCCGGGCCTCAAAGCGCGCATCGCCGCCGCGCGCATCGTGCTGGAAAAGACCGACCACGCCGAGCGCGTGCTCAAGCTGATGGGCGAGTTCGGCGCCGATGTGACGCGCTACGCCGCGCATCAACCCTGGGCGGCGCGGATCAACCGCGACGCCGCCCTCGGCGCGCAACGCTTCGGCGGCGACATGCGCCTGTCGGTGTTTCACTATCCGCTGACGGACTGGGTCGACGCCGTCGTCTTCAACGCGATGATGGGCGAGGCGGTCGGCGTCCAACTCGAAGAGTTCACGCAAATCTCCTATGCTCCGCTGGCGGAGACGTTGCGCGCCATCGCGCCGCGCGAGCGTCGCCACGCCGAGCTTGGGCTGGAGGGCCTTCGCGACATCGCCGCGACGCCGCAAGGCCGCGCGCAGGCGCAGGCCAGCGTCGACTATTGGCGCCCGCGCGTCGCGCAGAGCTTTGGTCTGGCCGATTCGGCACGGATCGACATGCTGAAGCGGCTCGGCCTGCGCCATCGCCGCAACGAAGACCTGCTGGGCCAATGGCGCCGTAGCATCGACGCGCGGCTGGCCGCATTGCAACTCGTTTGAAAGCTTCACCGATGTCGAACATCCAAATCCCGCGTCTGCAAAGCTATCTCTGCGGCGCCTGGCGCGACGGCGCGGGGGAGGGGGCGCTGCTGCGCGACGCCGGCACCGGCGAGCCGGTGGCGCGCTGCGATTCCAATGGGCTGGATTTCGCTGGGGCGCTTGACCACGGACGCCGCGCCGGGGCGGCGTTGCGCGCGCTCGATTTTCACCAGCGGGCGCAAATGCTGAAGGCGCTGGCGCAGGCGCTGGGCGAGGTCAAGGAGGCGTTCTACGATCTCTCCTTCGCCACCGGCGCGACCCGCTCCGACAGCGCCATCGACATCGAGGGCGGCCTCGGCGTGCTGCTGTCCTACGCCTCGCGCGGGCGGCGCGAATTGCCGGCGGAGCGCTTTCTCGTCGAGGGCGAGGTGGAGAGCCTGGCGCGCGATGGCAGTTTCTCGGCGCAGCACATCCTCACGCCGCTGCGCGGCGTCGCCGTCCACATCGACGCCTTCAACTTTCCCGTCTGGGGCATGTTGGAGAAGATCGCGCCCTGTCTGCTCGCGGGCGTGCCGGCGATCGTCAAGCCGGCGAGCCAGACCGCCTATCTGACCGAAGCCGTGTTTCGCCGCATCATCCAATCCAACATCCTGCCCGAGGGCGCGCTGCAACTGATCTGCGGCGGCGTCGGCGACTTGTTTGACCATTTCACCGGCCAGGACGTCGTCACCTTCACCGGCTCGGCCGCGACTGGCGCGAAATTGCGCGCGCATCCGCGCATCGTGCAGAATTCCGTGCGCTTCACGATGGAGGCCGACAGTCTCAACGCCTGTCTGCTCGGCCCGGACGCGGCGCCGGGGACGGAGGAGTTCGATCTGTTCGTCAAAGAAGTCGCGCGCGAGATGACGGCCAAGGCGGGGCAGAAATGCACCGCGATCCGCCGCGCGCTCGTGCCGCGCGCTCATGTCGGCGCCGCTGTCGAGGCGCTGCGCAAGAGGCTCGCCGCCGTCGCCGTCGGCGACCCGCGCGCGGAGGCGACGCGGATGGGCGCGCTGGCGAGCCTCGCCCAGCGCGAGGAGGTGCGCGCCCGCATCGCCGAGATTTCGCGCGAGGCGGAGATCGTCGCCGGCGACCCAACTAAAGTTGTTTTGACCAGCGGCGATTCCGAGCGCGGCGCCTTCCTCAACCCGGTGCTGCTCTATTGCGACAAGCCGGGTTCGGCGCGCGCGCCGCATGAGGTGGAGGCGTTCGGCCCGGTGGCGACGCTGATGCCCTATGACGATCTCGACGAGGCGATCGATCTCGCCAACCGCGGCGGCGGTTCGCTCGCGGCGTCGCTCTTCACCAACGACGAGGCCGTGGCGCGGGCGGCCGTGCTCGGCCTCGGCCACAGCCACGGCCGGGTGCTGATCGGCAACCGCGCCAGCGCCAAATCCTCGACCGGCCACGGCTCGCCGATGCCCGGCCTCGTCCACGGCGGACCGGGGCGCGCCGGCGGGGGCGAGGAACTCGGCGGCGTGCGCAGCGTCAAGCATTTCATGCAGCGCACCGCCGTGCAGGGCGCGCCGCGCCTCATCAGCGCCGTCACCGGGCGCTGGATCGACGGCGCGCCAGTCAATGCCGCGCCGCCGCATCCGTTCCGCAAATCGCTCGCGCAATTGCGGATCGGCGACCAGATCGTCACCGCCAAGCGCATCGTCACGCTCGACGACATCGAGCATTTCGCCGGCTTCACCGGCGACACGTTCTACGCCCATATGGACGAGGCGGCGGCCAGGGCCAATCCGCTGTTCGGCGGTCGGGTCGCGCATGGCTATCTCGTCGTCTCGTTCGCCGCCGGCCTGTTCGTCGACCCCGCCCCGGGGCCGGTGCTCGCCAATTACGGCGTCGACAATCTGCGCTTCCTGACGCCCGTGAAACCCGGCGATGAATTGCAGGCGGCGCTGACTGCTAAGGAGATCAACCCGCGCGGCTCGGCCGAGCACGGCGAGGTGCGCTGGGATTGCAAGGTGATCAACCAGACCGGCGCGGTCGTGGCGCGCTACGATGTGCTGACGATGGTGGCGAAGAACTGGCCGTAGCTCACCCCTTCGGCCGCTTGTCGATCACCCGCCGCGCCTTGCCCTCCGAGCGCGGCAGGGCGCCGGGCTCGCAGACCACCACCCGCGCCGTGACGCCGACCACGCTCTTGACGTGATGCGCCAGTTCCCGCGCCGCCGCCTCGCGCGCGGAGGCGCCGGGCGGGGCTTCCACCCGCACCGTCATTTCGTCGAGCCGGCCATGCCGCGTCAGCTCGATCTCGAAATGCGGCGCCAGGCCCGCCACCTTGAGCACCTGCTCCTCGATCTGGGTCGGGAACACATTGACGCCGCGCAGGATCATCATGTCGTCGCTGCGGCCGGTGATCTTCTCCATCCGCCGCATCGTGCGCGCCGTGCCGGGCATGAGCCGCGTCAGATCGCGCGTGCGATAGCGGATCATCGGCAGACCTTCCTTGGTCAGCGTGGTGAACACCAGTTCGCCGCGTTCGCCGTCCGGCAGCACCCGGCCCGTGGCGGGATCGACGATCTCGGGATAGAAATGATCCTCCCAGATGTGCAACCCGTCCTTGCTCTCCACGCATTCGTTGGCGACGCCCGGTCCCATGATCTCGCTGAGGCCGTAGATGTCGACGGCGTGCATGTCGAACGCCTGCTCGATCTCGGCCCGCATCGCGTTGGTCCACGGCTCGGCGCCGAAGATGCCGACGGCGAGCGAGGTCTTGCGCGGATCGAGCCCCTGGCGGCGGAACTCGTCGAGGATCGACAGCATGTAGGACGGCGTCACCATGATGATGCGCGGCTGAAGATCGACGATCAACCGAACCTGCCGCTCGGTCATGCCGCCGGAGACGGGGACGACCGTGCAGCCGAGCCGCTCGGCGCCGTAATGCGCGCCTAAGCCGCCGGTGAACAGGCCGTAGCCATAGGCGATATGGGCGATGTCGCCGCGCCGTCCGCCCGAGGCGCGGATCGAGCGGGCGACGAGATCGGCCCAGTTGGAGATGTCGCGCTCGGTGTAGCCGACCACCGTCGGCTTGCCCGTCGTGCCGGAGGAGGCGTGCAGCCGCGCAATTTTCTCGCGCGGCGCGGCGAACATGCCGAACGGATAGGATTCGCGCAGATCGTTCTTCACCGTGAACGGGAAGCGGGCGAGGTCTTCGAGCCGGTTGAGATCGTCGGGCCGCACGCCGGCCGCGTCGAAGCGGGCGCGGTAGAAGGGCGAATTGTCGTAGGCGTGCTTCAGCGACCAGCGCAGCCGTTGCAACTGCAACGCGGCGAGTTCGTCGCGCGAGGCGGTCTCGATCGGCTCAAGATCGCCCGGACGCGGCGTGAGATCTTCCACGGCTTCCTCCCTGATCCGTCAGTCCGGCGCGGTCGCCAGCCCGGGGATGGCGCGGCAATGGCCGCGAAATTCGGCGATTGGCTCGCCGTTCTGATTGCTGACGGAGACGTCGTAAATGCCGCCGCGTCCGCGAAGGTGCACCTCGCGCGCCTTCGCCGTCAACACGTCGCCGACCTGCGCCGGCGCGAGGAAGCTGATCGCGCCTTGGGCGGCGACCATGCGCTGGTCGCGGCTGTTGCAGGCGAAGGCGAAGGCGGAATCGGCCAGCGTGAACACATAGCCGCCGTGGCACATGCCGTGGCCGTTCGCCATATCGGCGCGGATCGTCATCTCGATCGCCGCCTCGCCGGGGCCGATCTCGACGAGGCGCATGCCCAACGCCTGCGAAGCGCGATCGCTCGCCCACATCGCCGCCGCGCGGGCCTGCGCCAAGGTCAGCGGGTCGTTGCGCGCGGGTTCGGGCAGGGTCAAGCCGGCTGCGTCGCGACGGAGGGCGCGACCGCGCCGGCGGAAATCCGCGCCGGGCCCGCCACCACCGTCGGGCAGACCAGCGAGGCGAAGCGCGGCCCGAGCTTGTTGCGGCCGTTCAGCAGCGCGCGGAACGCGACATAGGCGTCGAGCGTCACCCGCGCCAGCGACAACAACTGGCCCGGCTCGCGCGCCACCGACTCCAGCACCGAGGCGAGCGCGACCGAGCCGTCCGGCTGCAAGCCCGAATGCACCGCCGGCGGCAATTCGCGCTCGAGCGGGTCGGCGACGACGCGCACGGCGGCGAAGGGAACGCCCAGTTCATGCGCCAGCGCCGCCGCCTGAAACGATTCCATGTCGACCGCGCAAGCCCCTGTGCTGGCTTGCAGATGGCGCTTCTGATGCGGGCGGCGCACCGGCGCGGGCACGCTGACGATGTCGCCCACTTGGGCGCGCGGCAGCCGCTCGGATAGCCGCGCCATCCACGCCTCGTCCGCCGCGATGCGCCGTGCGCCCGCAGAAACGCCGGTGGCGACGATCCAGTCGCCCGGCCGCATATGCGGCAGCAGGCCGCCGGCAATGCCGAAACTGACAATGGCGGGCGCGCCCGCGAACACGGCGTGACGAATCGCGGCCGCGCGCAAGCCCACATTGCCGCCGCAAGCGAACACGCTGACGCCCGGCGCCGAGGCGATTCGCGCTTCGGCTCGCATTCCTGTTATGACGATCAACGCAATCCCCCGGGAAACATCCCAAGTTAGCGCTATAAATTCCCGCGCTCAAGCGTGAACATCGCGCTGCATGGCTCTATCAAGCTAGAAGCGCGTAAACATTGGCGAAGTGTCGTAATTAACCGGGTCGAACCACGCCTTTTTTGAGAATGATGTTTCCATAAAGCCTGCGTTCGGCGGTCGCCACGACGGCGAAACATTGCGCCGCCTTGGCGTAGAAAGCATAGCGCTCCAACGACGCCAGCGCGAACTTCGCGCCTTCGCGTCGCGTCACGATTTCCCGGAATTCGGCGAAGATCGGCTGTTCCTGCTCCGGCGCGCCGACCACCTGCATCCGCCAGCACGCCTCGGGCGTGAAATCGTCGAGCGGCATCAGGCTGAGAATGGCGTCGAGCGCGCGCGTCGCATCGACGCCGTCGAGACGCACGACGCGCGGGCCTTGCGAATAAGCGGGAAAATTGGCGTCGACGATGGCGATCTCGTCGCCGTGGCCCATCTGCCGCAGCGCTTGCAGCAGATCGGCGTTCAAGATCGGGTCGATATGTTTCAGCATGCGGAATTGTCCGATGTTCGCGGGATTGGGGCCTAGCGCGGCGTCGGCGCGTCGGCGCGCAGCAGGCCTTGCGATTTCAGATCGCGCCACAGCGCGGCGGGAATCTTGGTCTGCAACATCTCGGCGTTGCGGCGCACTTCGCTCGCCTTCTGCCCGCCCGGAATCACGCTGACGATGGCGGGGTGGCTCAAGGGAAAGCGCAGCGCCGCCTCGGCCAGCTTGACGCCATGCGCCTTGCACACCGCCTCGATGCGGCGCACGCGGTCGAGGATCTCCCTCGACGCCGGGGCGTAATTGTAATTGGCGCCGGGCTTCGGCCCGGTGGCGAGAATGCCGGAATTGAACGGCCCGCCGATCACGATGCCGATGTGTTTCTCGACGCAATAGGGCAGGAAGCTGGTCAGCGCCTCCTGCTCCAGCAGCGTGTAGCGGCCGGCGAGCAGGAATATGTCGAAATCGCCCTCGCGCGCCAGCCGCTCGGCGATCTGCCATTCGTTGATGCCGGCGCCGAACGCCTTGATCGCGCCCTGCTCGCGCAACTCCAGCAACGCGCGATAGCCCCCGCTCATGAACTCGCGGATGCGCGCGTCCGCCGCTTGCGCGCTGCCATGCGTGAACACATCGACGTCATGCGCATAGACCACGTCGATGTGATCGAGGCCAAGCCGCTCCAACGAAAACTCGATCGAACGCAACACCCCGTCGCGCGAATAATCGTACACTTCGCGGCGCGACGGCGTCTCGAAAAAGAAGTTGGGGCGCGTCTTCTCCGCCGGCGGGCAATGCTGCAACAGGCGCCCGACCTTGGTTGACAGCAGATAGGAATCGCGCGGCTTGGCGCGCAGGAAACCGTTGATCCGCGTCTCCGACAGGCCAAGGCCATAGAGCGGCGCGGTGTCGTAGTAGCGGCAGCCCTCCGACCACGCCATGTCGAGCGTGGCGCGCGCCTCCTTCTCGGTCATCGGCCGATAGAGATTGCCCAGCGGCGCGGCGCCGAAGCCGAGCTCGGTGAAAGCGAGTTCGGCGCCGCCGCGCGCCTTAAACTTGCGCTTGCGAATGGTGTGTCCGTTCCCCGGCCCGGCCATGTCCCCCGCCCCTTTTTTCGCCGATCTCGCGGCCTCTTGCCGCCGAGCTTATAGCAGGCCGCGCGGCAAGGTAAGAGGCCGACTAAAGGCGAGGGCGGCGTGGCGGCTCGCGCTCCAACTGCTTGAGATAGTCGTCGAGCCGGGCCAACGCCGCCTCCTCGGAGTCCTTGCGCGCGAGGTTGGCGCGCAGCTTTTTCAATCCCTCGATCGCCGTCTGGCGGTAGCTCGGCATCGTTTGCAGCGTGCGGTTGGTGTAGTCGATCGCCCGATCGACGATTTCGTCCAGTAAGCCCACTTTACCTCGACCCGCTTGATGATCACAAGCGAGGAGAGCGCAAGGCGAAGTCCGCTTACGTAAAATATACCTTGCGCCAAATCGGGGCGTTTTACGCGCCCGATCGCAGTCTTCAACCGTCCGCGGCGCGCGCCGCTTCCGGTAACGCCCGTTGAATAGGGGTTAACGTCTTTGCGCTAACGTTAAGGAAGTGTTCGTGCGTGCCGTAGCGTCTGGCGTCAATTCCCATGGGTGCGGGACAATCAATAATCCATCTGGCGCAGTCTTCGCGCCGGCGCAGCGGTTCGGTCTGCGTCCTGGCGCTGGCGCTGGCGACGGCAACGGCGCCGGCGCGGGCGGGCGGCTATGTCGGCGATTTCGCGCTGGCCGCGCCGGACTACGCCAATAGCGGCGCGACGGTGTGGACCGGCGCGCATGATTATTCGCAGATCCAGAACCCCGCCGGCGCGTCGATCCTCAACAAGGGGCAGGCGAGCGGCGCCGTCGTCGGCAATAGCGGCGTCATCCGCAATGCGCCGGCCGCGACCTGGAACGGCGATCTCGCCCTCGGCGCCAATGCGGCCGGCGCCGAGGTCGTCAATCAGGGGCGGTGGAACGGCGCGCTCAACAATTCCGGCGGCGGAATCGACAATTCGGGAACGGCGAGTTCCGCCAACAACGCCGCCGGCGTGTTCGCCAACGAGGGGACGATCACGGGCGACGTCGGCAATGGCGGTCAGGCCGCCAACAATGGAACCATCGCCGGGCGGGTGACGAACGCCTCGCAATTCGTCAACAACGGCGCCGGCCAAGTCGGCGGCGGCCTCGTCGACAGCGGCGCGACCAGCAACAACGGCGTCATTGCGGGCGGCGTGCGGGAAAGCGGCGCCTTCACCAACAATGCGAGCGGGCGAGTGACCGGCGGCTTGGCGCTCAACTCCGGCTCGGCGGTCAACAATGGCGCGATCGACGGCGGCGCGAGCGTCGCGGCGGGATCGTTGGTTGACAATGGCGCGGTGAGGGGCGGCGCGACTGTCGCCGGCGCTGCGGCGAGCTTCACCGTCAACGGCGCCCTTTCCGGCAAGGCGACGGTGAAGGCCGGCAGCCTCGTGGTCAATTCGGCCGGCGCGATCGCTGGCGATGTCGCCAACGCCGGCAGCTTCGCCAACGCCGGCGTCGTGCATGGCGGCGTCGTCAATGCGGAGGCGTTCGTCAACACGGGCGTGGTCGACGGCGTCCTGCGCCAGAGCGGCGGCCAGACCAGCAACGACGGCGTCGTCAAGGGCGAGGCCGCCTTTCTCAGCGGCGCGGCGGTCAACAATGGCGCGATCGACGGCGCCGTGCGGGTCGGCGCCAAAGCCTCGCTGATCGACAATGGCGTGATCGGCGGCGCGACCGTCAACCAAGGCGCCTTCACCCAAAACGCCGCCGGCGTGCTGAACGGCCGCCTGCTCAATGAGGGCCAGGCGACGATCAACGGCGTGGCCGCGCAGGGCGCGACCAACCGGGGCGACCTCACCGTCAACGCCGCGGGCCGGGTCGAGAACGGCCTCGTCACCGAGGGCGGATCAACCCGCAACGCGGGCGTCGTCACCGGCGGCGCGGTGGTCAAAGCCGGGTTGCTGACGAGCAGCGGCGTGATCGCGGGCGGCCTGCGCGACGCCGGTCTGGTTGAGGCCAGCGGCGTGATCTCCGGTCCCATTTCGATCACCGGCAAGCTGATGGTCGGCGGCGCGGCGCCGACCGGCGCCCGGCTGACGATCACGCCCGGCTCGACGGTGAGCGGCGTCGTCACCGTGCCCGTCGATCTTTCGACCGGCCAAGCGAATTTTCTCGCCGCCAAGGGCGCCGCGCTCGCCGCCGCCCGGCTCGATCTGGCGGGCCGTCTGAGCAACCCGGCCGGCGCTTATTGGGGGCGGCTCAGCCTCTCTGACACGCCGATCGCGCTGACCGCAGACGCCAAGGCGGCGCTGGCGGCGGCGAGCGGGCCGCTCTACGCCTATTCCGCTGACGGCGCGGCGCTGGTGCAGACGATCAATCCCGGCCTCGGCGTCACCGCCGCGCAGGTCGCCGCCGCCGCGACCGAGGCGTTCGCGCTGGCGCTCGGGCCGGTTCCCTCCGATTTCGAGCGCGCGCCCGCCGATCCCACGCCCAATCTCGGCGCCGGCGCGATCTGGACCCGCGGCTTCGGCGCCTCGCTGACGCTGTCGGGCGAAAATTATGCGGCGAGCGGGCCGGCGTTCGACCCGACGCGGCTTGCCGCCCGGCTCGCCGGCGGCGAGTTCGGCCTCGAATACGGCCTGCACAATATCGAGAATTCCGGCATGAGCCTGCGGCTCGGGCTGGAGGGCGGCGCGGGCCGGGCGAGCCTTGCGGACGCCGCCGGCTCGGGCCTCGTCACGCTGCCGTTCGTGGGCGCCTATGCCGGCTTGAGCGGCAACGGCTTCACCGGCGCGGTCGAGGCGCGCTACGTCGCCTTGCAGATGCAACTGACCGACGCACCGCTCGCCGTCTACGGCCAGAGCCAGCGCGCCTCTGGCATGATCTATGCCGCGCAGGCGAGCTATCATCTCGCGCTCGGCGCGCTGTTCGTCGAGCCCGAGGCCGGCGTCACCACGGCGCGCCTCGCCATCGCCAACGAAGCGACCAACGTCGGCGATCTCGCGTTCGGCCCCGGCCGGTTCACGCTCGGCCACGCCGGCGCGAAGATCGGCGGCGAATTCGCGGCCGGCGCGCTCGCCTGGACGCCTTATGTGCTGGCGAGCGTATGGCGCGAATGGCGCGCCGGCGCGACGGTCTCCGTGGCCAACGGCCCGACGTTCACGCCGACCGGGCTTTCCGCCTTCGAGCAGGTGGGGCTCGGCGTCAGCGCGACGCTGGCGCACAGCGGCCTTTCCGGCTTCGCGCAGATGCAATGGGCTTTGGGGCCGAAAATCTCCGGGCTGGTCGCGACCAGCGGGCTGCGGTTCGACTTCTAATCCGGCTCGGCGATGGTCAGCTTGTGGCCCTCGCAATCGCAGGCGGCGATGCGCGGGCCGACGTCGAGCAGTTCCGCTTCGAGGCACTCGACCTCCAGCCGCACGATCGCCCCGTCGGCGAAGGTCAGGAACACCAGCCCCGACGGCGCCTCGGTCTTCTCGAACGTGACGCCGAGCAGGTTGCGCACCTTGGCGGCGTCGTCGTCGAGGCCGATGTGCGACACTTTTAGCACCCGGTCGAACCGCAGCACGGCGCCGACCCGCTGATCGAGCATATGCTTGGCGCCGATCCAGTCGTAACGCAGCGCCCCCAGCGCGAAGCGCTTCTGCTGCGGCAGATAGGTCATGTCCTGGCGGCGCACGCAGGCGTCCTGCGCATGGGCGGAGATCACGCTCAACCCCTCGCGGTCGAGCGCATAGAGCTTGAGGTCGACCGGTCGTGAGTTCATGTCAGCCCGTCAGCCGCTCGATGTCGGCCCCGCAGGCGCCGAGCTTCTGCTCCAGCGCCTCGAAGCCGCGGTCGAGGTGATAGACGCGGTTGACCATCGTCTCGCCTTCGGCCGCCAGCGCGGCGATCACCAGGCTGACGGAGGCGCGCAGATCGGTCGCCATGACGGGCGCGCCTTGCAACTGCTCGACGCCCTCGACGATCGCGGTGTCGCCTTCGAGCCGGATTTTCGCGCCAAGCCGCGCCAGTTCCTGCACATGCATGAAGCGGTTCTCGAAAATCGTCTCGGTGATGCGCGAGGAACCCTTGGCCCGCGTCATCAGCGCCATGAACTGGGCCTGGAGATCGGTGGGGAAACCGGGGAACGGCGCGGTCGAGACGTCGACCGGGGCGATGCCGGCGCCGTTGCGCTTGACGCGGACGCCGCGATTCTCCGGAATGATCTCGGCGCCGGCCAGCGCCAGCGCGTCGAACGCCTCCTGCAACAGGTCGGGCGCGACGCCTTCCAGCAGCACGTCGCCGCCGGTCATCGCCACCGCCGTGGCGTAGGTGCCGGCCTCGATCCGGTCGGGCAGCACGCAATGATGCGCGCCGTTGAGCCGCGCCACGCCCTTCACCTCGATCTCGGAGGTGCCGGCGCCGGAGATGCGGGCGCCCATCTTGACGAGGCAGTCGGCGAGGTCCTTCACCTCCGGCTCGCGCGCGGCGTTGCGGATCAGGGTCGAGCCTTTGGCCAGCACGGCGGCCATCAGCGCGGTATGGGTGCCCCCGACCGTCACCTTCGGAAATTCGATTTCGGAGCCGATCAGGCCGTTGGGCGCGGTGGCGTGGGCGTAGCCGCCCTCGATGGCGATGGTGGCGCCGAGCTTTTCCAGCGCCATCAGCAGGAAATCGACCGGCCTTGTGCCGATCGCGCAGCCGCCGGGCAGCGACACGCGCGCCTCGCCCATGCGCGCCAGCAGCGGCGCGATGACCCAGAAGCTGGCGCGCATGCGCGACACGATCTCATAGGGCGCGGTGGTGTCGACGATGGTCTTGGCGCGGAAATGCGCGGTCTGGCCGGCGGTGGCGTTTTCGCCGCGCCGCTTGCCGTCGATGGAGTAATCGACGCCGTGATTGGAGAGGATGCGCGCGAGCTGGGCGACGTCGGCGAGCCGCGGCAGGTTTTCCAGCGTCAGCGTCTGATCGGTCAGCAGCGAGGCGATCATCAGCGGCAGCGCCGCGTTTTTCGCCCCCGAGATCGGAATCTCGCCCCTGAGTTCAGCGCCGCCGCGAATTCTAATGCGATCCATCAGACTTTCCTTCGGGCAGGGCTGGCGGGGGCGGCGGCGAAACGCGGCCGCGCTGCTGCGCCTTGCGCCGTTTGAGATTTTCCCGCAACGCTTCGGCGAGCCGCTCCTTGCGCCGCTCTTCCTTTGCGTCGCGATCCGCGCCTGAGCCCATGCCCCTGCCCCTGCCCCTATCGTGGCCGCTCCATAGGCCGGCGGGGCCGGGGGAGCAAGGGGCAGGCCGCGCCGGCGGGCCGGCCGCCGCGGTTTCGCCGCCGATTTTCCAGCGGTGTGACCTATTGGCGGCGCGGCGGCCCCGATTAGGACATGATCAGCCCGCCATCGACATTGATGGTCTGGCCGGTGATGTAGGCGGCGTCGTCGCTGGCGAGGAAGGTGACGAGGCCGGCGACGTCCTCGCCGGTTCCCGCTCTGGCCATCGGAATGCCGCGCACCCATTCCGCCATCAGTTCGCCCGGCTGGTAATCGCCCAGCAATTTGCCCCAGGCCGCGTCGTTGTAGGCCCACATGTCGGTCTCGATGATGCCGGGGCAGAAGGCGTTGACGGTGATGCCCTCCTTGGCGACCTCCTTCGCCAGGCTCTGGGTGATCCCGACCACGCCGAATTTCGACGCCGCATAATGCGGCGTGAAGATGAAGCCCTGCCGCGCCTGGCCGGAGGCGGTGTTGATCAGCCGGCCGCCGCCGCCGTGCTTGCGGATGCGCGCGATCGCCTCCTGGCAGCACAGGAACACGCCCTTGGTGTTGACGGCCATCACGCTGTCCCATTCGCCCTCGGTCATCGCCTCGATGCGCGCGATGGTGATGACGCCGGCGTTCTGCACCGAGACGTCGACGCGTCCGAACGCGCCCTCCGCCGCGTCGTACAGCGCCACGACATCGCTTTTGCTTGTCACGTCGGCCAGTTTGGCGATCGCGCGGCCGCCGTTGGCGACGATTTCGGCGGCGACGGCCTCGCAGGCCGGCTCGTTGGCGGAGACGACGACCGCGCCGCCCTCGCGCGCGAAGCGCCGCGCCAGCGCCGCCCCGATCCCGCGGCTCGCGCCGGTGACGACGATGGTTTTACCCGCAAATCTCGACATTTCCTGCTCCTCCTGCCGTCTTGCGGCGTTACAGCAACTTTTCCGCGGTGAACCTGTCGGTGACCAGCACATTCACCAGCCGCCCGGTCAGACAGGCGCGAATGGCTTCCACCTTGCTCGCGCCGCCGGCGACGGCGACGACGCGCGGCGTCTGCTTCAACTCTTCGAGCGTCACCCCGATCACGCGATCGTCGAGCGGCCCATGCACGGGGACGCCGTCGCGATCAAAGAAGCGCAGCGAAATGTCGCCGACCGCGCCGCGCCGCGCGAGATCGCGCATCTCCTCGTCGGTGAAGGCGTTGCCCGAATTGGCCAGCATCACCGAGGGTTGCAGCGCGCCGACGCCCACGAGCGCAATCGTCATGCGGCGAAACTGATCCATCGCGGCGCGCACATAGACGTCGCCGAGCATGACGAGCCGCGCGGCGGCGGAATTGACGACGCCCTGCGCCGGCAGCAGCTGCGCCTCGGCCCCTGTCAGATGCGCGAGCCTTGTGGTCAGTTGCGTGGCGTGGCTCTGCACCGCCGGATTGCCGATCCCGCCGAGGATCTGCACCACCCGCTCGGCATGCGGACGCTTGACGGGATGGATCGCGTCAACCATGCGCAGCAACGAGACGCTCCATGACGAGATGCCGATCACGTCGCCCTCGCTCATGGTTGTTTCGAAATAATGCGCCGCCGCCGCGCCGATCGCCGAGAGGATCGATTCCTCGCGATCCTCGAAACATTCCGCCACCACCACTTCGCTCAGGCCGTAGCGCTCGCGCAACGCGCTCTCCTGCTGCGGGTAGGTGCCCCTCGGCGCGATGATCGTCACCCGCACGACGCCCTCGTCCTCGGCCCGCCTCAACAGCCGCGAGATGGTGGCCTGCGAGACATGCAGCCGCTGCGAGATGTCGGCCTGCTTGAGCTTGTCCTCGTGATAAAGCTGCGCGACGCGCACCATCATTCGCAATTCGTCGGTTCGGCTCATGGGATGGCCTTGCGCCAGTCGGGGACGGCGTTAGCCGCATCTGCGCATAAATATTCACACTGAGATGAATCGTCCAATGTTTTCGCGCAAGGCTTCGCCGCGAACGCGATGACCTGTGCGCAGGCGTTGCAGCCCATCTCTCCATCCCCGGTGGCGCTATTGTGGGCAATGTGGCTTGACTCGGAGGTCTTGTCGAGCTAATTTTGCAATTCAATGCAGTAACGAATATTTATG
>JAGWRL010000218.1 GCA_028876585.1 Pseudomonadota bacterium
CGCGCCCGCCAGCGCGACGGCGAGCCAGGCGGCGAGTTCGTCTGCGCCGAGCGGCGCCGGATCGGCCGCCGCCGCCTCTGGCGCTTGGCGAACCAAAGCGCGTTCGAGGATCGTCCGTTCGGCGTGGCGCGGCCGTTGCGCCGCGCGGCCTTCGGCGCGGCCCTTGAAGATATAGTGCCAGAACGGATTGTCGCCGGCGGCGCGCACGTCGGCGTTGGCGGCGAGGTAATAGTCGGTGTCGAACCACGCGGTCGGGTTGAGCGAGGCGCGCCAGCCGAAGAAATTGTAGTGCTCCAGCTCGTCGAGGCCGGAGGTCGCGAAATCCGGACAGGCGTCGGCGTAATAGGCGTAATCGAAATAGGGCGCGAGCAGCGTCAGCCGGCCGTCACGATAGAGCCGCGCGCGCGACGCCGCGCGCCGGGCCAACGGCGCCTCGTAGCGGCCCTCGGCGATCGCCGCCTCGTAGGCGGCCTGGATCAGCCTCGCCCGCAACTGGGCCGGGGTTCCATGCACGCGCAACGCCTCGCCGTTCGCGGCCGGAGCGGTCCGGCCGTCGGGGTTCATAACATCTGGCGGCCGGTTCCGCAGCTTGGGGGTCAGGTCATGCGCTGGCGGAAAGGGTGGGCGGGATAGACGCCGAGAACGCGCACCTCGCGCGAGAAGAAGCTGAGTTCCTCCAGCGCGCGCGCCAAGCCGGGGTCTTCCGGGTGGCCGTCGACGTCGGCGAGGAATTGCGTCGCGGTGAATTCGCCGTCGACCATGTAGCTTTCCAGCTTGGTCATATTGACGCCGTTGGTGGCGAAGCCGCCGAGCGCCTTGTAGAGCGCGGCCGGCACGTTGCGGACGCGGAAGACGAAGGTCGTCGCCACCGGCCCGTTGCCCGCCGGCGCCCATTTCGGCGACCGCGACAGCACGACGAACCGGGTCGTGTTGTGATCCTCGTCCTCGACGTTCTCCCGCAGCGTCGTCAGCCCGTAGATCTCGCCCGCCAGCCCGGTGGCGAGCGAGGCGCGGGTCGGATCGCCCGCCTCCATCACCTCGCGCGCCGAGCCGGCGGTGTCGCCCGCCACCACCGGCTTCAGCCCGAGTTCGCGGATGATCTTCCGGCATTGCCCGAGCGCGTGGACATGGCTGTGCACGCTGCGCAGGTCCGACAACCGCGCGCCGGGCAAAGCGAGCAACTGGAAATGGATCGGCAGAAAGGTCTCGCCGATGATGTGCAGGTTCGAGGCCGGCAACAGGTTGTGAATGTCGGCGACGCGGCCGGCGATCGAATTCTCGATCGGGATCATGCCGAGTTCGGCGACGCCGTCGTTGAGCGCGGCGAAGGCGTCCTCGAAAGTGGCGCAGGGCAGCGGCTCGAATTGCGGGAAATTCTGCGCGCAGGCGATATGCGAATTCGCGCCCGGCTCGCCCTGATAGGCGATTTTCGACGTGCTCATCATGCCCCTTTCAGCCGCTCGCGCGCGAGCGCCAGATCTTCCGCCGTGTCGACCCCGAGCGGGGCGACGTCGACCAGCGAAATGTCGATCCGCATCCCCGCCTCCAGCGCCCGCAATTGTTCGAGCCGCTCGCGCAGTTCCAGCGCCGAGGGCGGCAAAGCGACGAATCGCTCCAGCGCCGCGCGCGCATAGGCGTAGAGGCCGATGTGATGCAGCAATTCGCCCTCGCCCCAGGGGGCTGTCGCGCGGGTGAAATAGAGCGCGCGCAGCCGCCGCTCGCCCACCGGCGTGCCCACCGCCTTGACGACATTGGGGTTGTCGCGCTCCTCGGCGCGCCGAATCGGCGTCGCCAGCGTCGCGATGGCGACTCGCGCGTCGGCGAGCGGCGCGGCGGCGGCGCGCACAGCGCTGGCCTCGATGGTCGGCAGGTCGCCCTGCACGTTGACGATGACGTCGTGGCGGCGGTCGGGGTCGAGCCGCGCCAGAGCCTCGGCGATCCGGTCGGTGCCGGAGACGTGGTCGGGCCGCGTCAAAATGGCGCGTCCGCCCACGGCCTCGACCGCCGCGACGATGGCGGCGTCGTCGGCGGCGACCACGACCGGCCCGAGATCGGCCTCCATCGCCCGGCGCCAGACGTGGGCGATCATCGGCGCGCCGTGGATGTCGGCGAGCGGTTTGCGCGGCAGCCGCGTGGAGCTCATGCGGGCGGGGATCAGGACAAGCGGACGGGACACGCGCAAAACTTATGGAGGAGGTCGCTAGGGAACGCGCTTATACGTGTTGCCAAGCCGGCGGCAAAGCGGCTAATCAGCCCAGACCGACGCGTCCGACGGGGGGCGCGGATAGATGGGGAGTTTCGGACACGTGTCTGGCGGCGGGATCACCACGACCGATACCAACAAGACCGCGCTGGCGGTGATGTCGGTGCTGCTCCTTACGATGGGGCTCGGCGTCTTCTCAAACGCGCTCTACGCGCCCGAACATCCGGCCAAGCCCGGCTACGCGCTGCCGACCGGCGAGGGCGGCGCCGCCAAGGCCGAGGCGGCGAAGGAGGAGCCGTTGCCGGCCCTGCTCGCCAAGGCCGACGCCAAGAAGGGCGAGGCGGACACCAAAGTCTGCCAGTCCTGCCACAGTTTTGAGAAGGGCGGCGCCGCCAAGGTCGGCCCGCCGCTCTATGGCGTGGTCGGCCGCGCCAAAGGCTCGGTCGCCGGCTTCGGCTATTCCGACGGCATGAAGGCCAAGGGCGGCGATTGGACCTATGAGGACCTCTACGCCTTCCTCACCAAGCCCTCGGCCTATGTCTCCGGCACCAAGATGACCTATCCCGGCGAGCCGGAGGCGCAGAAGCGCGCCGACATTCTCGCCTATCTGCAAAAGGACGCCGATTCGCCGGTTCCGTTCCCGACGGCGGCGGCCCCCGCCGCCGCTCCCGCGGCGAAGGAAGCGGCGCCCGCGGAGCCGGTGAAGAAGTGACGGAGCGGGCGCGTCGCTCACGCTGACGCGCGCCCAATCGTCGCAGCCGGAGCGCGTTGCGGCGGGCGGTTGTTCGGTCTCGCCGAATCCCATCTGGCTAAGGAAGCGGTTTTCATGAATGGGAGCCGCTATCTCCTTCTGGCGGCGGCGATCGTCGCCGAGGTCGCCGCGACCACCGCGCTCGCCCGCTCCGCCGGCTTCACCCGCCTCGCGCCCAGCGCCGTCGTCGTGGCGGGCTACGGCGCGGCGTTCTACCTTCTCTCGCTGGTGTTGCAGACCATGCCGACCGGCGTGGTCTATGGCCTGTGGTCGGGTCTCGGCATCGTGCTGATCACGCTGGTCGCCTGGATCTGGGGCCGCCAGCCGCTCGACCTGCCCGCCCTGGCCGGGCTGGCGCTGATCGTCGCCGGCGTGCTGGTGATCAACCTGTTTTCCCGCGCCGGGGGCCATTGATGGCGCTGCGAATCAGGCCGGCCGCGCCGGGCGACGCCGGCCTCGTGCTGTCGCTGATCCGCGAACTCGCCGATTTCGAGCAGCTCGCCGACAAGGTCGTCGCGACGCAGGCGATGGTCGAGGCGGCGCTGTTCGGCGCCGGGGCGACGCTGCATGGCGAGATCGCCGAATGGGACGGCGAGGTCGCCGGCCAGGCGCTCTGGTTCACCAATTTCTCGACCTTCCGCGGCCGCAACGGCCTCTATCTCGAAGACCTTTACGTGCGGCCCCGCTTTCGCGGCCGCGGCGTCGGCAAGGCGCTGCTGGCGCATCTGGCGCGACAATGCGTCGCGCGCGGCTGGCCGCGAATGGAATGGGTGGTGCTGGACTGGAACCAGCCGGCGATCGAGTTCTACCGCTCGCTCGGCGCCGATCTGGCGCAGGACTGGCGGCTGTGCCGTCTCGACGGCGCGGCTTTGGCGGCATTGGCCGCCAGCGATTGAGCCAACCGGGAGGACGCGTCATGGAGAGCAAGCCGCCGCTGCCGCCGTTCACGCTGGAGAGCGCGCGCCAGAAAATCCGCATGGCCGAGGACGCCTGGAACAGCCGCGATCCCGCCCGCGTCGCGCAGGTCTATACGCCCGACACGATCTGGCGGAACCGGGCCGAATTCCCCAGGGGCCGCGACGAGGTGGAGCGCTTCCTGGCGCGCAAATGGGCGCGCGAACTCGATTATCGTCTGATCAAGGAATTGTGGGCGTTCCGCGAGGCGCGCATCGCCGTGCGCTTCGCCTATGAATGGCGCGACGACAGCGGCTCGTGGTTCCGCTCCTACGGCAACGAGAACTGGGAGTTCGAGCCCAACGGCCTGATGGCCCGCCGCTTCGCCAGCATCAACGACCTGCCGATCTCCGCCGGCGACCGCCTGTTCCACTGGCCGCTCGGCCGGCGGCCGGACGATCATCCCGGCTTGAGCGATTTGGGGTTGTGATCCCGGACCTTGGAACCTCGGCTCGACGCGAACGTTTCCTGCGGTGCGATCGCGCAAGTAAAGATCAGTTCAAATTCGGCTAACCCCTGAATTCGTCGGCGCGGGCGAAATATCCCGATCCGCAGGCGCCTGCGTGCGCGTTTTATCTAAAGGAGGCAATGATGAAAGTTCTTCCCATTTTCGCGGCGTCCGCGCTGCTGGCTTTGTCCGCCCCGGCCCATGCCCAGATCTCCGCCGGCGTCGGCCACAAATTGCAGGAAGAAACGCCGAGCGACCCCGCGCACGCGAAGGGCGGCGGCGACAACAAAGGCGATCTTTCGGAAGGCCGCGCCGCCGCGCCGGACGCCCCGGTTGGCGGCAAAACCACAACGCCGCACGACCAGGAAACGACGAAGTAGCCGCCGCCCCCGGTTGGATCGGGCGCCCGAGGCCGCGCGCGCTATAGCTTTGCGCGATCGCGGCGCGGCCTTAAGGGAAATGACCGGCTTGCCCGTGGCCCCGATTCCGCGTCATATCCCTCCCACATTCCAGGGGAGGAAAGCATGGATCTCGGCGTCACCGACAAAGTCCGCCCGCTCATCGCGGCCGTGCGCGCGATGGTGCGCGACGAAATCATGCCGATGGAGCACGAATACGAGGCCGAGGTCGGCAGAAACGGCGACCGATTCGAATACACCGCCCGCATGAGCGAGATCATGGAGGGGCTGAAAGCCAAGGCGCGCGCCAAGGGGTTGTGGAATTTCTGGCTCACCGCCTCAGACAAGGGGTTTGGCCTCTCCACCGTCGAATACGCCTATCTCGCCGAGGAAATGGGCTGGTCGGCGATCGCCTCGGAAGTGTTCAACTGCTCCGCGCCCGACACCGGCAACATGGAGGTGATCGAGCGCTACGGCTCGCCGGAGCACAAGAAGCGCTGGCTGCCCGGCCTGCTCGACGGCAAGACCCGCTCCGCCTATCTGATGACCGAGCCCGGCGTCGCCTCCTCCGACGCCACCAATATCGCGATGGACGCCAGGCTCGACGGCGATCATTGGGTGCTCAACGGCGAAAAATGGTGGTCCTCCGGCGCCGGCGATCCGCGCTGCACGCTCTACATCACCATGGCGGTGAGCGATCCGGACGCGGGCAAGCACGCCCGCCACTCGATGTTCTTCGTGCCCGCCGATGCGCCCGGCATCACCAAATTGCGCGCGATGACGGTCTATGGCTCCGACGACGCGCCGCACGGCCATCTGCACATCAAGTTCGACAACGTGCGCATCCCCAGGGACGCGCTGATTCTGGGGCGCGGCAAGGGTTTTGAGATCGCGCAAGGCCGGCTCGGCCCGGGCCGCATCCACCATTGCATGCGCGCCATCGGCCAGGCCGAGCGGGCGCTGGAGACGATGTGCCGCCGCGCCGTGTCGCGCGAGGCGTTCGGCAAGCGGCTGTTCGATCTCGGCGCCAATCGCGACATCATCGCGGAAGCGCGCATGAGCATCGAAATGGCGCGATTGCTGTGCCTGAAAGCGGCCTGGGCGATGGACACGATGGGCAACCGCGCCGCCGCGCCGCTGATCTCGCAGATCAAGGTGGTGGCGCCGCGCATCGCGCTGGAGGTGATCGACCAGGCGGTGCAGATGCACGGCGGCGCCGGCGTCAGCCAGGATTTCCCGCTGGCGAGGATGTGGACCAGCGTGCGCACCCTGCGCCTCGCCGACGGGCCGGACGCGGTGCATCGGCGCGTCATCTCCAAGGCGGAGCTGAAGCGCTACACCAACGAGGGCGGCGCCTCGTGACGGCGTTCCCGGACAACACGAGCGGCCTCGACGCCTGGGCGGGCGCAAACGTCGAGGGCTACGCGGGGCCGTCGAAGGCGATCAAATATCCGACCGGCCAATCGAATCCGACCTATCGGATCGAGACGCCGGGCGGCGCCTATGTGCTGCGCTGCAAACCGCCGGGCAAACTGTTGAAGAGCGCGCATATGGTGGAGCGCGAATTCCGCGTGCTGCGCGCGCTGGAATCGGCCGGCTTTCCCGCGCCGCGCGCGCTGGCTTTGTGCGAGGACGAGAGCGTCGCCGGTTCGGTGTTTTATCTGATGGCGCATGTCGAGGGCCGCATTTTCTGGGACCCCGGTCTCGCGGAGTCCAACCCGCAAGAGCGCGCCGGCATCTACGACGCGATGAACGCCGGGCTGGCGCAGTTGCACGACATCGACATCGCCAAGGCTGGGCTGTCGGATTACGGCAAGCCCGGCAATTACTTCGCCCGCCAGACGCAGCGCTGGACCGAGCAATATCGCGCCAGCGAAACGCGCAAAGTTCCCGACATGGACGCGCTGATCGATTGGCTCGCCGCCAACATGCCGCCCGACGACGGCCGCGTGTCGCTGGTGCATGGCGATTTCCGCATCGACAATATGATCTTCGCCCCCGATTCGCCGCGCTTGCTGGCGGTGCTCGATTGGGAATTGTCGACGCTCGGCCATCCCTTCGCCGATCTCGCCTATCAGGCGATGCAATGGCGGCTGCCCAACGCCGGCGATTTCCGCGGCCTCGGCGGCCTCGACCGCGGCGCCCTCGGCATTCCCTCCGACGAGGCTTACGTCGCCGCCTATTGCCGCCGCCGCGGCCTCGACGGCGTGCCGCATTGGTCGTTCCTGATCGCCTTCAGCTTCTTCCGCATCGCCGCCATCGTGCAGGGCGTCTACAAGCGCGCGCTCGACGGCAACGCCTCCAACCCGCAGCGCGGCCTCAAGATGGGCGAGGGCGTGCCGCTGATGGCGAAGCTGGCGATGGAGGAGGTCGCGCGGGCGTGAGCGGCGGCGCTACGCCGCCTTGCGCAAGCCCAGCGCGCGGATCGCGTTCTCCTTCAGGATCAGCGGCCGCACCTCGGGCTTGAACGCGCATTTCTCGAAATCGGCGATCCAGCGGTCGGGGCTGATCAGCGGGAAATCCGAGCCGAACAGCATTTTCTCGCGCAACTGTGTATTGGCGTATTGCACCAGTTGCGGGGGAAAGTACTTTGGCATCCAGCCCGACAGGTCGATGTAGACGTTCGACTTGTGCAGCGCGATCGACAGCGCCTCGTCCGTCCACGGCCAGGAGGGATGCGCCATGATGATCGTCATGTCGGGGAAATCGACCGCGACGTCGTCGATATGGATCGGCTGCGAATATTTCAGCCGCAGCCCGCCGCCGCCGCGCAGTCCCGTGCCCATGCCGGAATGGCCGGTGTGGAAGATCGCCGGCAGCTTGTGCTCGGCGATCACCTCGTAGAGCTTGTAGGCCATCTTATCGTTGGGGAAGAAGCCCTGACAGGTCGGGTGGAACTTGAAGCCCTTGACCACGCCCGCTTCGATCAGCTCGCGCGCCTCGCGCACGCCCATCATGCCCTTGTGCGGATCGATCGAGGCGAAGGCGATCATGATGTCGGCGTTGTCGCGCGCGGCCTCGGCGATCTCGTCGTTGGCGATGCGGCGATTGCCGATCTGGAACTCGGAATCGACGGTGAACATGACGAGGCCGATCTTCTTCTCGCGGTAGTAGGCCAGCGTCTCGGCGATGGTCGGCCGCTTGCCGACCTTGAAATATTTGCTCGCCGCCGTCTCGAACGGCTCCCAGAACGGGTCGGTCGCCGGCTGCCGGCACGACACCTCGGCATGGGTGTGAATGTCGATGGCGACAAGGTCGTCGATGTTCATGGGCGCGCCTCCGTTTCGGGTGAGGATAGCGCGCGGAGGGGAGGGCGGCAAATGGTTATGGTGGATAACTCTATGCGGGTCGGCGCTGCGCGTTGCGACGCGAAACCGCTACTTCCCCCGCCCCGGCATCTTCTCGCGCAACACCCGGTTCATTTGCGCCTGCCAGCCCGGCCCGAGCTCGCGATAGGCGGCCAGCACGTCGGCGTCGAGCCGCAAGGTTTGGTTGATCTTGCGATCCGGCTTGGCGGGGCGGCCGGGGCGGCGGCGCACTGCCTCCGCCGCCTTCTCGCCGAACACCGCGCCCAACACTTCCAGCGCCGGACGCGCCTCGCGCAAATCCCGCGTCGTCCACTCCGGGTTCTCGTCGTCCGGGCGCGACGCCGCCTCATGTCTTCGCCTGGCCATATCGTCTCACCTCTCTGTCGTTCGCCTTGCGGAAGCTGATGACGTGCATCGTCTCGCCGCGCATGGTTATGACCGCCACATGCAGCCGACGGCCCAAAAGCCCGAAAACCCGCGCCCGTCGCTCGCCGTAGTCCTTCCGGTCATCCTCTTCCGCCAGCGCGGTTTCCCAATCAAATTCGGCCCCCCTCTCGAAGGGCAGCCCACGTTCCTCGATGTTGCGGGCGTTCTTCGCACGGTCGAACGTGATGTTCATGCGATATGTTTACGCTACAGCGAAAATAATCGAAAGTCAATATTTAGCGCTGTAGCGAGAATACGCGCCGCCGCGCGGATGCCATTTTTGGCCCTCCCCCCTTTCCACCGGCTCCCGTCCTTCCTAAAGTCTCCAGCAACGAGCATGTCGGGCGCGCGGCCATTCCCCCCGCGGCGGCTGTTTGTTGGGAGGCTCCCCCAGATGGTTGACGTCGAACCCATCCTCGAACCCGACCTCCTCATCGTCGATCCGCACCATCATCTGTGGGACTGGCGCTCGCGCGTCGCCACAGCCCCGCCGCCGACGCATCCCTTCGAGACCATCTATCGCGCCACGCCGCTCTATCTGCTCGACCAGTTGCTGGCCGATTTCCGTTCGGGCCACAACGTGACGGCGTCGGTCTATATCGAATGCCGCTCGATGCACCGCGCCGACGGGCCGGTCGCCTTCAAGCCGGTCGGCGAGACCGAATTCGTCAATGGCGTCGGGGCGATGAGCGCCTCGGGCCTCTATGGCGACGCGCGCGCCTGCGCCGGCATCGTCGGCCATGTCGACCTTGCGCTCGGCGACGGCGCGGCGGCGGTGCTGGAGGCGCATCTCGCCCGCGCGCCGGACCGTTTCCGCGGCATCCGCCATTCCTCGTCTTGGGACGCGGATTCCTCGGTGCTCGGGCCGCTCAGCTTCCGGCCCAGGGGCCTCTTGGGGGATGCGGCGTTCCGTCGCGGCTTCGCCCACCTCGCCCGCCTCGGCCTGTCGTTCGACGCCTGGGTGCTGGAGCCGCAACTGCCGGAGCTGCAATCGCTGGCCGCCGCCTTCCCCGACACCACGATCGTGCTCGACCATGTCGGCACGCCGCTGGGCATCGGCGCCTACGCCGGGCGGCGCGAGGAGCGGTTCGACGTCTGGCGGCAAAACATCCGCGCGCTGGCGAAGGCGGGCAATGTCGTCGTCAAGCTCGGCGGGCTGGCCATGCCGTTCGGCGGCTTCGATGCGCAAGGCGCCGGCTCCGAGCGGCTGGCGGCGCTGTGGCGGCCCTATATCGAGACCTGCATCGAGGCGTTCGGAACCGACCGTTGCATGTTCGAGAGCAACTTTCCCGTCGATGGTTATACGTGCAGCTACCGCGTGCTGTGGAACGCGCTGAAGCGGCTGGCCGCCGGCGCGTCGGAGGCCGAAAAGGCGGCGCTGTTCAGCGGCGTGGCGCGACGGGTCTACCGGCTGCCGGGGTGAGGGGCGCGCAACTTCTGTCGGTCCTCCCCTTTCGCGCCGCGCCCCCCCTTCCTACATTCCTGATCAAAGCCGCGTGATCGCGGCGATTCGGCAGGACGGCGCCACGTCGCTTCGGGACCACGCGCCGGGCCAAAGGGGAGTTCGGATATGAATTTGGAAAAATACACAGAGCGCGCGCGGGGCTTCATTCAATCCGCGCAGCAGTTGGCGCTCAGGGAAAACCATCAGCAATTCACCCCCGAGCATGTGCTCAAAGTTCTGCTCGACGACGAGCAGGGCCTGTGCGCCGGCTTGATCGACAAGGCGGGCGGCCGCTCCAAGGAGGCGCTGGCGCTGACGGAAGCGGCGCTGAAGAAATTGCCGAAAGTGCAGGGCGGCGGCGCCGGCCAGCTCTACCTCGCCCCGACCACGGCGCGGCTGTTCGACAACGCCGAGAAGCTGGCGGAGAAGGCGAGCGACAGCTTTGTCACCGTCGAGCGGCTGCTGGTGGCGCTGGCGCTGGAGAAGGGCGCGGAGGCGGCCAAGATCCTGGCGCAGTCAGGCGTCACGCCGCAGACGCTGAACGCCGCCATCAACGACATCCGCAAGGGCCGCACGGCCGATTCGGCCAGCGCCGAGAACGCCTATGACGCGCTGAAGAAATACACCCGCGACCTGACGGAAGCCGCCAAGACCGGCAAGCTCGACCCCGTGATCGGCCGCGACGAGGAAATCCGCCGCACCATCCAGGTGCTGTCGCGCCGCACCAAGAACAATCCCGTCCTGATCGGTGAGCCCGGCGTCGGCAAAACCGCCATCGTCGAGGGGCTGGCGCTGCGCATCCTCAATGGCGACGTGCCGGAGAGCCTGAAGGACAAGAAGCTCTTGTCGCTCGATCTCGGCGCGCTGATTGCCGGCGCGAAATATCGCGGTGAATTCGAGGATCGCCTGAAGAAAATCATGGACGAAATCCGCCAAGCTGGCAACATCGTGCTCTTCATTGATGAACTGCATACATTGATTGGTGCAGGTGGCGCTGAGGGAGCTATTGATGCTTCCAACATTCTGAAGCCGGCTTTAGCTAGAGGCGAGCTGCAATGTATTGGAGCTACAACGTTAGATGAATATAG
>JAGWRL010000219.1 GCA_028876585.1 Pseudomonadota bacterium
CGCTCTGGCGCCCGACGATTCCCGCGTCGCGCCGCTGGCGGCGGCCGATTTCGCCGGCCTGCCGTCGGCGCGCATCCATGTCGCGCAAGGCGACCCGCTGTGCGATGAAGGCGCGGCCTATGCGCAGGCGTTGCAGCACGCCGGCGTCGCCTGCCGCCTCACCCGCCACGCCGGGCTGATCCATCATTTCTACGGCTTGGCCGGCGTCATTCCCGCCGCCCGCCCGGCGCTCGCCGCCATCGTCGCCGATCTCGCCGACGCTTTCGCGCCGGCTTAACCCGTCCCTCAAAGCCGCAGCGCGCCCTCGGCGATCTTCGCGAACACGTCCGGCGCCAAGGGCAGATAGCCGGTGTCGCCGAGCACGAACAGTTGATCCTGCGAGGTCGAGGGATCGAACCCCTGCCCGACATAGAGCGCGCGCTTCGGTTTGAACGTTTCGGTGCGCGCGATTTCGTCGGTGAAGCGCAGAAACACGGGGCGCGCCCAGCGCGGCAGCGCACCAAGCGCCCGCTCCAACCCGCCCAGATCGAACCGCCCGTCGATCGCCAGCGCCGCCATGCCCGCCCGTCCCTCATGGCCTGCGACCTGGACGCCATAGACCAGCGCATCAACCACGCCGACGCATTTCAGCAACACGTCGGCGACTTCCTCCGCCGCGACATTCTCGCCCTTCCAGCGGAAGGTGTCGCCGACGCGATCAACGAAGCGGTAGAAACCGTCGGCGTCGCGGCTCATCAGATCGCCGGTGCGCATCCAGGCGTCGCCGCGCTCGAACACGTCGCGCAACACCTTCTTCTCGGTCTCGGCGGCGTCGGAATAGCCTTCAAAGCGCGAGGCGGCGTCGCCCGCTATGCGCCCGAGCGCCTCGCCCGGCTCGCCGTCGCCGCAGGGCGCGCAAAAACCGTCCGGCCCGCGCAACGGCGCCTGCGCGTCCTCGTCGAAGCGCACCAGCGCGATCGGCGCCTTGGCGGCGACGTAGGGCGGCAGGCGGCCGAGCGCGCCGACGCGGCCCTCGACATTGTAGAGCCAGACATTGCCTTCGGTGGAGGCGTAGAACTCCAGCACCCGGATGGCGGGAAAACGCTCGGCGAAGGCGGTCCATACCGCCGGCGCCAGACCGTTGCCGAGCGCCAGCCGCAGCTTCGCCTTGCGCTCGCTGATATGCGTCGGCGCGGCGACGAGATAACGGCACAGCTCGCCGATGTACTGAAACGTCGTGCATTCATGGCGCGCGACATCGTCCCAGAACCGGCTCGCGGAGAATTTCGGCGCGATCACCGCCGAGCCGCCGCCAACCAACGGCGCGCCGATCGCCACCACGCCGCCGACGCTGTGGTGCATCGGCAGGCAATTGTAGAGCCGGTCGTCGTGCGTCAACCCGGCGAGGCCGGAGAACCAATGCGTCCAGGCGATCGCCTTGCGGTGGCTGACCTCCGCCGCCTTGGGAAAGCCGGTCGTGCCGGAGGTGAAGATGCGCAACGCGCGATCCTCGAGGCGCACCTCAGGCGCATCGCCCTCGGCCAGCGCCATGCCGGAATAGAGATCGACCGCTTCATCCAGCCGTCGCTCGCCTGAGCCGTAGCTCCAGATCTCGCCGCGAAATCCGGCCGCCCGCATCGCCGCCGCGCCTTCGGGGCAGGCTATGGCGGTCCGGACGTCGGCGACGGCGAGCGCATGCGCCAGCGCCGCGCCGCGCAAATCCGGACCAATCAACGCCGCCACCGCGCCGACGCGCGTCAAGCCGAGCCAGATCGCCACATATTCCGGGCGGTTGCGCATCATCAGCGCCACGGTGGCGGCCTTGGGAATTTCCCGCGCCAGCGCCCAGCGCGCATATTGGTTGACGCGGGCGGACAGCTTGAGAAAGCTGTAACTCTCCGCTTCGCCAATCAGCGCCGGACGGTCGCCATAGGCCTCCGCCCATTCGTCCAGCGCGCGCGGCAAGGTGCGGCGCGGGTCGCGCGTGGCGCGGGCGGTGACTTCGAGCGCGCGCGTCCAGGCGCGCTGGCCGACATCCTTGCGGCGAATCACGGTCGCATTCATGCCAAAGCCTCGAAATGGCTGCGCCAATGCACCAGCGCCGCCGCCGCCGTGCCCTTGACGACGGCGATCGCCTCGCCGATCACCAACGCGTGTGTGGCGTGTTCGACGATGCGCGCCAACCGACAATCAACCACCGCCAGCGCATCGCCCAAGATCGGCGCGCCGGTCGCCAGTTCGCCCCATTCGCCTTCCGCGAAGCGCTCCGCGCCGCGCACCAGCGGCGAGGCGAACCGGCGCGCCAGCGCCTCCTGCCCGCTCGACAGGATGTTGACCGCGAAGGCGCCGCTGCCGCGAATGCAGGCCAGCGTCGAGGAATCGGCGTTCAAACAAACAACCAACGAGGCTGGACTGAGCGACAGCGAGGCGAACGACGACACCGCGCAACCGGCGCGGGCGCGCTCGGACGCCGAGGTCACCAATGCGACGCCCGAGGCCAGTTCGCGCATCGCTTCGCGAAAGTCGCCCGGCGCGACCGAAGCGGCGCGCGCGCCAAACTCCTCGACTGACAAAGCCTCGGCATAGCCCATTCTCAGCCTCCCCAACGCGCGCGCAAGAAACCAGGTCCGTTCGCCGCCGCTTTTCGCGCCGAAATCGTCGCGAGCCAATTGCCGATCACGACGCCGTCGCGCACGCGCCAGGTCGCTTCGGGCGCGGACAGAGCGTAACCCGGCAGATGCGGCGCCTCGACGCCCGCCATCATCGCGGCGACATGGGCGCGCAGCGCGCGCTCGGTCTCCGGATCATAATAGTTGACCGGCGGCGCCGGCGCCGCGCCGTCCTTCAGCGCGCGCCCGACGTCGCGCCGATATTCGCGCGCCAGCGTGTCGCCGTCATATTCGGGATGGCCCTGAAACAGCAGCGCCAGATGATCGTCGTCTTTGGCGAACATGTCGACGCCGGCATCGCCCGCCCGCGTCAGCACCAGATAACCTTTGGCGACAAGCTCGGCCTCGTCGAGCCCGTTCCAGCGCGAATGCGGCGTCGGGACGGCGACCAGACCCTCGGTGAGGCGATGCGGCGTGGCGATCTCGGTGGGATAGAGACCGGACCATTTGCGCGCGTAGCGGCGCCGCCGCACGCCGTCGCGATGCAGCACATAGGCGTGCGCGGCCAGACAGGACGCGAGCGTGGCGTGTGAATGGGCGCGCGCGGCGTCAAACAGGTTTGTGAGCTCGCGCCAATAGGGTTCCTGGTCGAGTTCGGGCGCGCGCGGCTCGGCCCCGGTGACGATGATCGCGTCCGGCGCGGCGGCGGCGAAATCGGCCGGCGCGCGATAGAGCGCCGCCATTTCCGCGCGCGCCTCGTCGCCGCGCGTCACGCTCGCCAGCGTGACCAGGCCGAGCGTCACGTCGAAGCTCGCCGCGCCTTCCTCCAACAAGCGGATGAACTGGCGCTGCGTCGCGAACACCGCCGCGTCCGGCATATTGTTGACGAGATCGATCCGCAGCCGCCGGCCGCGATCCTGCACCACGCCGGGCCGCTGCCGGCGCTCGCGAAGACTGGCGACGGCCGCGAGCGAGGGTCTGGCGAGCGTGACCGGCATCGGCCTACTCCGCCGCCATCGCAGGCGCCGCGCCGACGCTCAGCGCGTGATCGAGATCGGCGAGAATGTCCTCGACATGCTCGATGCCGACGCTGAGCCGCACCGTCTCCGGCGACACGCCGGCGCGCGCCTGTTCCTGCGCCGTCATCTGGCGATGCGTGGTCGAGGCGGGATGGCAGCACAGCGATCGCGTGTCGCCGATATTGACGACGCGCTTGACCAGCTTCAGCGCGTCATAGAACCGCTTGGCCGCCTCGTGGCCGCCGCGCACGCCGAAGGTCAGCAAAGACGGCGCCTGACCGTTCAGATATTTGCTCGCGAGCGCGTGATAGCGGTGATCTTCGAAGCCGACATATTCGACCCAGGCGACGCGGGGATCGTCGCGCAACGCGAGCGCGACGGCGCGCGCATTGGCGACATGCCGCTCAACCCGCAGCGCCAGCGTCTCGATTCCCTGCAAGATCAGGAACGCGCTCATCGGCGCCAGCACCGCGCCGGTGGTGCGTTGATAGACGCTGCGCGCGCGGGCGATGAAGGCTTCCGCGCCGAAGCGGTCGGCGTAGACGAGGCCGTGATAGGATTCGTCGGGTTCGCAGAACGTCGGGTAGCGCCCGGCCCGCCAATCGAACCGGCCGGCGTCGACGATCGCGCCGCCCATCGCGACGCCGTGGCCGCCCATGAATTTGGTCAGGGAATGCACGACGATGTCGGCGCCATATTCAATCGGGCGCAGCAGGATCGGCGTCGCCACCGTATTGTCGACGATCAGCGGCGCGCCGGCGCCATGCGCGATTTTGGCCAGCGCCTCGATGTCGCAGATGTTGCCGGCGGGATTGCCAACGCTCTCGCAGAACACCGCGCGCGTCGTGTCGTCAACCAAAGCCGCGATGTCCTTGGGCTGGTCGCTCTTGGCGAACCGCGCCTCGACGCCGTGCCGGCGCAGGGTATGGGCGAGCAGCGTGTGAGTGGTGCCGTAGAGCTGCGGCGGCGCGACGATCGACCCGCCGCCGTCGGCGACGTTCAGCAACGCCGTGCTCAGCGCCGCCTGTCCCGAGGCCGTCGCCAGACAGGCGCGGCCGCCTTCGAGCAGAGCGACGCGCCGCTCCAGAATGTCGATCGTCGGGTTGGAGATGCGGCTATAGCGATAGCCGGGGATTTCGAGATCAAACATCGCCGCCGCCTGATCGGCGCTGTCGAACTCATAGGCGACGTTCTGATAGATCGGCGCGGCGACGGCATGGGTCGCGGGATCGCAACCAAATCCGCCGTGGATCGACAGGGTCTCGCGTCGCATGGGCTGGCCTCGGTGATTTCAGACGCGGCGGCGGCGCCGTCTCTCGCCTCTCCAGACAAGATGCTCGCACTTGTCGCCAATTTCAATAAAATGCCGCATGTCCTACGCCGGTAGGGTTAAGCGTAGTCGTGTTTCATCGCGGAAATTTGAGGTCGGCGCGTTTACTTTTTTTGGTTATCTCAAGTCCATCAATTAAACCGTGGCCGCTTTGGCATAAAATGTCGACGCGTTTACCTTGGTTGGAGGTTCGACGGGAGATTATATTGCATTTGAGGTATTGAAGGCTTGGCTTAACGAGGGATGCGCCGATCATGTCGATCCGAGATTTGGTTCTACGAGAAATCGGCGCCGTCGCCGCCGAGCAGGACAAGACGCTGCCGCCGCTGACCGACGATCTGCCTTTGCTGGAATCGGGGCTGGATTCGCTGTGCTTCGCCATTCTGGTCAGCCGGCTGGAGGACGCCACCGGGGCCGATCCGTTCTCCTCGGCTTCGGCGTCGCAGTTTCCGCGCACGGTCGGGGAGCTCATCTCCTTCTATGAACCCATCAATGCGTGACCCGCTCACCCTTGCCGACCTGATCGCGCGCTCGGGCCCCGGCGCGCGCAAGATCGCCACGCGCGATCATCGTCTCGCGCTGGCGGATTTCGCCGCCAATTCGCCCTTCGGCGCCGACCGCGACCGTTTCGCCGGCCGTTGCGTGGTGCTGCATGTCAAAGACATGGCCAAGGCGGCGGCGGCTTTGATTGATCTTGACGGTCTGGCGCGCCGCATCCTCATGTGCCCGCCGGGTTGGGACGCGGAGAAGACCGCACGCGGCGCCGCGTTGATTGAAGCCGACGCGCTCGCCTATGACGAGGAAAGCCCCGTCGCGCTCAAGGTTGATGTCGCGCTGCCCGTCCGCCTGCCGATTACGCCGCGCGCGGCTCGCGCCGCGCCGCGCGTCGAGACCGAATGGGTGCTGCCGACATCGGGCACCAGCGGGCCGCCCAAGCTCGCCGTGCATACGCTGACGACGCTCGTCGGCGCCATCGTCGATGCGCCGTTGCAGCAATGGGCGACTTTCTACGACATCCGGCGCTACGGCGGCTTGCAGATTTTTCTGCGCGCGCTCGCCGGTCAGGGCTCGCTGCGGCTGTCAAGTCAAGATGAACCGATCGAGGATTTCCTCGATCGCGTCGGCGCCGCCGGCGTCACGCATATGTCCGGCACGCCGACGCATTGGCGCAAGGCGCTGCTGAGCGGCGCGGCGGCGCGCATCGCGCCGGGTTATGTCAGGCTTTCCGGCGAAATCGCCGACGATTCGGCGCTGCGCGGCCTGGCGCAGGCGTTTCCCGCCGCCCGCATCGAGCACGCTTACGCCTCGACGGAGGCCGGCGTCGCGTTCGCGGTCGACGACGGCCGCGCCGGCTTTCCCTCAGCCTGGTTGGAACGCCGTGAGCCGGTGGCGATGAAGCTGGTCGACGGCGCGCTGCGCGTCAAGACGACGCGGCGCGCGTTGCGGCTGCTCGGCGAGAGCGCGCCGGCGCTGGTTGACGAGGACGGTTTCGTCGACACCGGCGACATGATCGAGATTCGCGGCGATCGTTGTTATTTCACCGGCCGTCGCGGCGGCGTCATCAATGTCGGAGGCGCCAAGGTGCATCCGGAGGAGGTCGAGGCCGTGCTCAACGGACTCGACGGCGTGCGGCTGAGCCGCGTCTTCGCCAAGGCGAGCCCGATCACCGGCGCCATCGTCGCCGCCGAGATCGTGCTGCTGACGCCAACCAACGAGCCGCGCGCGAGAGAGCGCGATCTGATCGCCGCCGCGCGCAAGATGTTGCCGGCGCACATGACGCCGGCGCGCATCCGCTTCGTTGCCGACCTGCCGATGACCGATGCGGGAAAGCTGCGCCGCCATGGATAATGTGCTCGTCACCGGCGCCAGCCGCGGCCTTGGCGCGGCCATCGCCGAGCGCCTCGCCGCCGATGGTTTCCACGTCATCGCGGTGGCGCGCAAAATCAGCGAGCCGCGCGAGCGGATCACGCCGGTCGCCTTCGATCTCGCCGATACCACGGCGATGCCGGAATTCGTGCGGGGCCTGCGGCAGCGGTTCGGGCCGATCTACGGCCTCGTCAACAACGCCGGGCTCGGCACCGAAGGATTGCTGGCCAACATGCCCGACGCGGCGATCGAGGCGCTGATCCGTCTCAATACGCTGTCGCCGATCGTCATGAGCAAATATGTGGTGCGTGGCATGATGGCGCAGGGGCGTGGGCGCGTGGTCAACATGTCCTCGATCGTGGCCTCGTCCGGTTTCAACGCGCTTTCCGTCTATTCCGCCACCAAAGCCTCGTTGGTTGGATTCACGCGCTCGCTGGCGCGCGAGGTCGGCCGCGTCGGCGTCACCGTCAACGCCGTCGCGCCGGGCTTCATCGACACCGAAATGACGCGCGGGCTCGATGAGAAGGATCGCCAGCGCATCGCCGCGCGCTCGGCTATGCGCCGCCTCGCCGAGCCACGCGACGTCGCCGCGATGGTCGCTTATTTGATTGGCGAGGGCGGGCGCAACATCTCCGGCGCCGTGCTCACCGTCGACGCCGGCGGCACGGCTTAAAGCCTCGCATCGGCGCATCAGACAAACATCCCGATTTGGGCCGGCACGCGGCTTGCGGCGTCTTTCTCGACACCGCAACGCCTTGTCCCCTTTCGGGAGGATGTGCCGAAATGGCGCGCAGCCAGCTCCAGTTCGTTGAAAACCGCCCCAGTCTGTCCGTCGCCGGGCGCGCCCGCGCCTATCCCCGACGCGGGGCGGGGCCGTCCTGGCGGCTCGGCCCGCTCGGTTTCGGCTATCTCGCCGCGCTCGCCGACGCGCTCGCCATCGTCGTCGCCGCGCTGGCGACGGTGTTGCTGCGCATGGCGGCGTTTGGCGGGACGTGGGCGGGGTTGCGCACCGGCTTCGACGTCGGCCTGATCGTCGCCGTGCTCGTCGTGCTGGCGGGGCTGCACAACGGCGGCTATGCGCCGTCGCGCTATGCGGAGCGCTCCGGCCAGTTCGCCCGCGCCTTTCCGCTGTGGAACCTCACCGCGCTGGCGGCGCTGGCGCTCGGCGTCGCGACCCGCGCCATCGGCGATTTCCCGCGCTTCGGCCTGGCGATGTTTTATCTGCTCGGGCTGGCCGCGCTGGTGATGTCGCGGCGGGCGCTGGCGGGCGGGCTGACGTCGCTGCACGCGCGCGGCCTCGTCACGCCGCGCCGCATCGCCGTGGTTGGCTTCGAGCCCGACATCGACGAATTGGCGCTGCGCGGCGACGAAGTCGTCGATGGCGCGCGCTGCGTGTGCAGTTTCGCGCTGCGCGAGGCGGAGACGTTTTTCCTCGAGGATCTGTCGCTCGCGGTCGCCGCGATTCGGCTGCATCGCGCCGACGACGTGTTCGTCGCCCTGCCCTGGTCGCGCCCCGAGCTGATCGAAGCCTGCCTCGCCGCGCTGACGAAATTGCCGATCGAGGTGCATCTCGGCCTGGCCCGCCCGCTGCGTGGGCTCGGTCGGGCCGAGCTCGCCCATGTCGGCGCCGTCGCCGGGCTGACCCTGACGCGCCGGCCGCTGCGGCGGCTGGAGCAGATCGAGAAGCGCGCGTTCGACCTCGCCGTCGCCGCGCTGGCGCTGGTGGCGCTGTCGCCGCTGCTGGCCGCGGTGGCGCTGGCGATCCGGCTCGAAGGGCCGGGGCCGGTGCTGTTCCGGCAGAAGCGCTACGGCCTGAACCAGGAGCCGTTCCGCATTTTCAAATTCCGCACCATGCGGACGATGGACGACGGCGCGGTGGTCAAGCAGGCGACGCGGGCCGACGCGCGCGTGACCCGGATCGGCGCGCATTTGCGGCGGCTTTCGATCGACGAATTGCCGCAACTCCTCAATGTGCTGATCGGCGACATGTCGATCGTCGGGCCGCGCCCGCATGCGCTGGCGCACGACCAGTTCTATTTCCAGAAGCTGGCGCGCTATGCGCGGCGCCACAATGTGAAACCGGGCATCACCGGCTGGGCGCAGGTGCGCGGCCATCGCGGCGAGATCGCCGACGACAGCGCCATGCTGGCGCGGCTGGAGCATGACCTCTATTACGTCGACCACTGGTCGCTTTGGCTCGACGTCAAGATCATGTTCATGACCGTGTTCTCGCGCAGCGCCCATTCCAACGCCTATTGAGGCGAGGAAAAACACTCGACTTGGCCACACCGCGCCCATTTTTGCGCGATAATGGCCGGCGAATCGCGTTCCTCAACCGAGAGCCTGCATGTCGATTTCCCGCCGCGCCCTTCTCGCGGGCGCCGTCGCCCTCGCCGCCTGCGCCCCCGCTCTGGCCGAAGATTCCGCCGCGCCGCTCGATCTGCAAACGGGAAAACGGGAAAAGCCGGCCAAGGACCGCCCCGCGCCAAAACTTTCCGACGACGAGGTCGTCGCCAAAGCCAATGATTTTCTCAATACGACGCGCTTCATGAGCGCCGATTTCGTGCAGATCGGCCCCGACGGCAAACGCTCCGAGGGCCTGTTGGTGCTGCAACGGCCGGGCCGGATGCTGTTCCGCTACAAGCCGCCGCAGAAGATGGAGATCATCGCCGACGGCCGCTCGGTCGCCGTGCGCGACCAGAAACTCGGCACCCAGGACCTCTACCTGATCGGCCAGACGCCGCTCAAATTCCTGTTGTCCGACCATATCGACCTCGCCAAGGACACCAAGCTGAAGCGGGTCGACCTCGACGGCCGCGCGGCGACGATCGAGATCGTCGACAAGGCGACGTTCGGCGGCAAATCCGACATTTCGCTGGTGTTCGACCCCGAGAGCTTCGAACTCAAGCAATGGACGGTGATCGACCCGCAGGGCTTCCGCACGCTGGTGTCGCTGTTCGCGCTCGATCTCGTCACCAAGCCGGACCCGGCCTGGTTCCACATCGACGACAGCGTGCAGCCCAATCTCCAGCGGGTGCGGTAGCGGCCTTTGCGCTTGGCGCGCACTGACGGTCGAGGACGGGCGGATGAGCGGACATTCCGCCAAGCGCCGCCCTCGTGGTGAGGCGCCGCGCAGCGGCCTCGAACCACGCTCCCGTTCGCGCCGCCTAGTGCGCCAAGCGCCTGCGCGGAATTGCAGAAACCGCGGAGCGAACCCAGCGTCCTTCGAGGCCCCTTCGGGGCGCCTCAGGACGAGGGTGGCGGATGGCGGAAACGGCCGCGCAGGATCGATGCGGACCACGAAGCGCTCCGCCATGGGATCTCAGGGCAGCTTGACTTCCCCTGCCGCCGGGGCCATGTCCCGCCGCTCGCGGGCGGGCAATTTTCCCAAGGTCTTATGCGTTCCTACCTCAGTTTCGAGCAGCCGGTCGCCGACGTCGATGCCCGCATCGACGAGATGAAGGCGTTGGCGGAGGATTCGCCCGCCATCGTCGAGGAAATCGCCAAGCTCGAAGCGAAATCGGCCAAAATGCTGGCCGATCTCTACGCCTCGCTGACGCCGTGGCAGAAGACGCAGGTCGCGCGCGCGCAGGGGCGGCCGCATTTCGCCGATTACGTGAAGGCGCTGATCGCCGATTTCACCCCGCTCGCCGGCGACCGCCATTTCGGCGAGGACGCGGCGATCGTCGGCGGCCTCGGCCGTTTTCGCGGCCAGCCGGTGTGCGTGATCGGGCACGAGAAGGGCGACGACACGGCGAGCCGGCTCGCCCATAATTTCGGCATGGCGCGGCCCGAAGGCTATCGCAAGGCGGCGCGGCTGATGGAGCTGGCCGACCGGTTCGAACTGCCGCTGATCACCTTGATCGACACCGCCGGCGCCTGGCCCGGCATCGACGC
>JAGWRL010000025.1 GCA_028876585.1 Pseudomonadota bacterium
CGACCCGCCCGGCGCCGAACGGGCGCGGCGGGGCCGCCCGCCGCGTCAGCGCGGCTCGGCGGCGAGCGCGCGGATCGCCTCGTAGACCGTGCGCGCGGCCGGCGTCAGCGGCCGGCGGCGGACGCGGATGAGGCTGTAGGGCTGCACGACCAGGGGAAACCGCGTCGGCAGCATGGCGAGCGCGCCGGGCCCCAATCCCTCGCTGGCGAAACGGGCGACCTCGTGGCTCAGCGCCGCCACGGCGTCGCCGCGCGCCACCGTCATCATCGTCAGCGTCAGCGAGGTGGTGGCCAGGATATGGCGCGGCGGCGGCAGCCGCGCTTCGAGAAACAGGCTCTCCAGCGCCCGCCGCAGCGGCGTGCCGCGCGGCTGCGTCACCCATTCGCAGGCGGCGAGATCGGCGAGGTCGGCCGGCCCGCGCGCCAGCAGCGGATGGCCGCGCCGCAACACCAGCCGCGCTTCCTCGACGCCGGCGGGAAAAGCGTCGAACTCGCCGGCGTCGAGATCGTCGGGCACCCGCGCCAGCATCATGTCGAGCCGGCCGGCGAGCAGATCGCGCGCCAGCACGTTGGAGCTGTCGATCTTCACTGACAATTCGATCTCCGGCGCCTGCTCGCGCACCCTGAGCGCGGTCGCCGGCATCCGATCGAACGCCGGGCCGCTGACCGCGCCGACCGACACCGCGCCGCGCCGTCCCTCGCGCAGATCGGCGAGTTCGCGCTCGGCCTCGGCGAGTTGCAACAGCACCGAGCGCGCATGCCGCGCCAGCGCCGCGCCGAGCGCGGTCAGCCGCACACCGCGCGCCAGCCGCTCGCACAAGGGCGCGCCGAACGTCGCCTCCAGTTCGCCGATCAGCCGCGAGGCGGCCGGCTGCGACACGTTGAGCGCCTGCGCCGCCGCGCTGACCGAGCCGGTGTCCTCGATCGCCGCGATCAGCCGCAATTGTCCGAGCTTGAGCCGGCTGTGCGGCGAGGGTTTTGCGATTTCCTTGTTCATGACTGAACTTATACCAAAAGCGGATAGCTCCTGTCATTCAACGCATTTGACTGTCATACCGAAGTCTCTAGGAAGGCCGGTCAACGGTGCGGACAGTCTTCCGCGCCGCTGTCGCGGACGCCGGCCTGGAGCTGCGCTGCGTCGGGTCACTCGATGGGAGGGTAACGCATGGGTATCAAGGCGTTCGCGACCGCGGTCGCGATGGGCGTATTGGCTTGGGCTTCGGTCGCCAGTGCGGCTGACAAAGGCACCATCGGCATCGCCATGCCGACCAAATCCTCGGCGCGCTGGATCGCCGACGGCGACAACATGGTCAAGACGTTGCAGGCGAAGGGCTACAAGACCGACCTGCAATACGCCGACAACGATATCCCGACCCAGCTGAGCCAGGTCGAGAACATGATCACCAAGGGCGAAAAAGTGCTGGTGATCGCCGCCATCGACGGCACCACGCTGTCGGACGCGCTGCAGAAGGCGGCGGACGCGGGCATCAAGATCGTCTCCTACGACCGTCTCATCGTCGGCTCCAAGAACGTCGACTATTACGCGACCTTCGACAATTTCCAGGTCGGCGTGCAGCAGGCGACCACCATCCTGCACGGCCTCGGCCTCGACGCCGGCAAGACCGGCCCGTTCAACATCGAACTGTTCGGCGGCTCGGCCGACGACAACAACGCCTTCTTCTTCTACAACGGCGCGATGAGCGTGTTGCAGCCGCTGATCGACAAGGGAACCCTGGTCGTGCAGTCGAAGCAGATGGGCATGGACAAGGTCGCCACGCTGCGCTGGGAAGCCGCCACCGCCCAGTCGCGCATGGAGAACCTGCTCTCCGCCTATTACACCAAGAAGCACGTCGACGCGGTGCTGTCGCCCTATGACGGCCTGTCGATCGGCATCATCTCGGCGCTGAAGAGCGTCGGCTACGGCACCGCCGGCACGCCGATGCCGATCATCTCCGGCCAGGATGCGGAAATCCCGTCGGTCAAGTCGATCATGGCGCACGAGCAATATTCGACGATCTTCAAGGACACGCGCGAGCTCGCCAAGGTCGCCGCCAACATGGTCGACGCGGTGATTTCGGGCAAGCAGCCGGAGATCAACGACACGAAGACCTACAACAACAAGGTCAAGATCGTTCCCTCCTACCTGCTGAAGCCGGTTCCGGTGATGGCTGACAACGTCAAGTCGGCGCTGATCGACACCGGCTATTACAAGGCCGAGCAGCTCCAGTAAGCTGAGGGTGTAGTGCGCAGGCCCGCGTTCGCGCGGGCCTGCGTTTGCGTAAGAGGGCCGCTTGCGGGCTGGCGCCCGCCAGCGGCTTGCGGCAGAGTGGGGCCTTGGGAGGGCGCATGGCCGCGATTCTGGAAATGCGGGGGATCACCAAGACGTTTCCCGGCGTCAAGGCGCTGAGCGACGTCAATCTCGTGGTCGAGCAGGGCGAGATTCACGCCATCTGCGGCGAGAACGGCGCCGGCAAATCGACCTTGATGAAGGTGCTCTCCGGCGTGCATCCCGCCGGCACGTATGAAGGCGACATCGTCTATCAGGGCGAGGTGCGCAAATTCGCCACGATCCGCGACAGCGAACATCTCGGAATTATCATCATTCATCAGGAGCTGGCGCTCGCGCCGCAGCTCTCGATCGCCGAGAACATCTTTCTCGGCAACGAGACCGCCGCGAACGGCGTGATCGACTGGTCGCAATGCTTCCGCCGCGCCCGCGATCTGATGGCGAAGGTCGGCCTGCGCGAATCGCCCAACACGCTGATCACCAACATCGGCGTCGGCAAGCAGCAACTGGTCGAGATCGCCAAGGCGCTCGCCAAGGACGTCAAGCTGCTGATTCTCGACGAGCCGACCGCCAGCCTCAACGAGGCCGACAGCGCGGCGCTGCTCGCGCTGATGCTGGA
>JAGWRL010000220.1 GCA_028876585.1 Pseudomonadota bacterium
GCGACCGGCGCTCTGCTGGGCGCCGCGATCAGCGATCGTCCCGCCGGCGCCTTGCTGGGCGGCGTCGCCGGCGCGGCGGCCGGCGCGATGGTGGGTTCGGCGACGGCGCGTCCGCAGGACGATTATTATGCGCCGCAGCGTCGTTGCGCCGAATATTACTACGATTACAACGGACGCCGGGTTTGCCGGTCGTTCTACTGAGCGCGCCAAGCGGGTCGACGGCGAATTTTTCGCCCGACAGCGCGTTGGTCGAGGCCGTGTCGCCGTCTCCCAATCATGGCGAGCGGCGCGGCTTCGCCCGCCCGGACATGCTGATCCTGCACTATACGGGAATGCCGAGCGCGGCCGGCGCGGTCGCGCTGCTGCGCAATCCCGCGTCGGAAGTGTCCTGCCATTACGTGGTCGAAGAGACGGGGCGAGTGTTGCAACTCGTGCCCGAGTCCCGCCGCGCGTGGCACGCGGGCGCCTCCTGCTGGCGTGGCGAGCGCGACATCAATTCCGCCTCGATCGGCGTCGAAATCTGCAATCCGGGCCACGACGGCGGCCTGCCGGCGTTTCCCGACCGCCAGATCGAAGCGGTGATCGCGCTATGTCGCGACGTCGCCAGCCGATATGCGATCCGGCCCGAGCGCATCCTCGCCCATTCCGACGTCGCCGCCGGGCGCAAGCGCGATCCGGGCGAGAAATTTCCCTGGGGCAAATTGGCGCAGGCGGGCGTCGGCCACTGGGTGGAGGCGGCCGCGCCTGACCCGCAGCCGATCTACGCGCGCGCGCAGGAAGGGCCGCCGGTGCGCGGCTTGCAAAGTCTGCTGGCGCTGTATGGCTACGACCTGGAACTGAGCGGCGTCTATGACGCCAGGACGGAAGTCGTCGTCGCCGCGTTCCAGCGGCATTTCCGCCCCGCGCGCGTTGACGGTCTGGCCGACGCCAGCACGGTCGAGGCGCTGCGGCGGTTGCTCGCAGGACTTTCTCCAGCCGGGCTTTGTTAAGTGTTTGCAATGCGTTCGAGTGAAGTCGCGTTAACGGCGCGTTCAACCCTTTGTTGCAGACTTCGCTAACTCAGCGCTATCCGCGTCCTCTTTCCCAACCGAGCGTCTTGCATGAAATTCCCGGGTCTTGGCTTCGCCGCGCTGTCGTTGTTGGCGCTCGTCAGCCTTTCCGCGCCGGCGGGCGCGCAAGCCTCGCACGAATATGAGATCGCGGCCAACGACGGTTACGGGCTCGAAGATTGCCTCGCCGGCGGCGCGGAATGCGGCCACGTGGTCGCCGATGCGTGGTGCGAGGCGCATGGCCACGGCCACGCGCTCGCTTTCGGGCTGCGCAGCGCCATGACGGGCCAGGCCACCAATGTTTCGACCGCCGAGGAGCCTTATGTCGTCAACTGCGCCGACTGATGCTCATTTGATGTAATCGCCGCATTTGGGGACGTCGGTCTGGCCGCCCCACGGCTGGATCGGAACGGTGGAGGTGGAGTTCTTCGGCGAACCGTCCACCAGCTTATCCGTGAAGGTCATGTAAACGAGAATATTGCGCTTGGCGTCGCAGCCGCGCACGATCTGCATTTTCTTGAAAAAAACCGAACGTCGCTCGGAAAAAACAACGTCGCCCTGGCTCGATTTCGCGTTGAACTTGATCGCGCCGTATTGACGGCAGGCCAGCGATATATCCGAGGTCTGCTCGGCCAAACCGAGCGCTCCCATCAGCCCGCCTTTTTCCGGCGTAGTGTAGTGGCACGCGACTCCTTCGACGAGCGGGTCGTCAATGCCATAAACCGCCAATTTGTCGTTAGGCGTCAGGAATTTGAACGTCGTCGACTTGCGAAAGACAAGGTCCGGGTCCGACCCGTCGGCGCGCGCCGCGCCGGCCGACGCCAGGGCGGCGAAAACGAGCGTCGCCGCCCAGAATTTGCGTTTGAACATCAATGGCTCCCGAGGCGTCGCCCCTGGCCAGTAAATAGTGATGAAGCTGGGCGTCACAAGCGCAAACGCTGGCTCAGAAGTCCGCGGCGAAGGCAAAAAAAAGGCCCGCGAGCACGGGGCTCGCGGGCGGGGAGATTGGGGGAGGCGTGTTGGGCGCCGTGTTTCGCCCTCGACCAACGATTTCGATTGGCGCTAAAGACGGGGACGGCGCGTAGGGATAGCGAAATGAACGTACTTGTTTTGGGGGCCGGCGCTCGCGAGCACGCGATCGCCGCCGCGCTGGCGGCTTCGCCATCGCTCGATCGGTTATTCGTCGCCCCGGGAAATCCCGGCTGCGAGTCGATCGCGACCCGGCTCTCGGTCACGGATTCCGCTTCGATTATCGAAGCATGCCGCGCGCACGATATCGCTTTCGTGATTGTCGGCCCCGAAGCGCCCCTGGTTGCGGGCGTGGTCGATGACCTCGCGGCGGCCGGGATTGTCGCCTTCGGCCCCAGCCGCTCCGCCGCGCAACTTGAAGGGTCGAAGGGCTTCACCAAGGATTTCTGTCGAGAATTCGGCATCCCGACCGCCGCCTACCAGCGCTTTCGCGACCGTGCGGCGGCGCTCGCCTATATCGCTGCGGAAAGCGCCCCGATTGTCGTCAAGGCGGACGGTTTGGCCTCGGGAAAGGGGGTCGTCGTCGCGGCGACGACCGCGCAGGCGGAAGCCGCCGTCCTTGCGCTCTTCGACGCGGATCCCGACGCGGATTGCGTCGTCGAGGTGTGTCTGGAGGGGGAGGAGGTTTCGTTCTTCGCACTGTGCGATGGCGAACGCGCGGTTCCCTTCGGCCACGCGCAAGACCACAAGCGGGTCGGCGAGGGCGACACCGGGCCGAACACGGGCGGTATGGGGGCCTATTCGCCAAGCCCGCTAATGTCAGCGGAAATGACCCGCAAGGTCATGACCGAGATCGTGCAGCCGACGCTTGAGGGCATGCGCCAGCGCGGCGCGCCGTTTCGCGGAATCCTGTTCGCCGGCCTGATGCTGACCAAGGAAGGCCCGCAGCTTCTCGAATATAATGTGAGGTTCGGCGATCCCGAGGCGGAGGTGGTGCTGCCGAGGTTTCGCGGCGACCTGCTGCATTGGCTTTGGGCCGCCGCCTCCGGCGCGCTGCCTGAGCAAGAGCCGCCTTTCGCCGCCGAACACGCGCTAGCCGTCGTGATGGCGGCGAAGGGCTATCCCGGAGCGCCATTGACGGGCGATGAAATAGGGGGCCTGCAACGGGCGTCCTCCATTCAAAACGCCCGCATCTATCAAGCGGCGACCAGGCGCAGCGGCGAGAAGATCATCGCCGACGGCGGGCGGGTGCTCGTGATCGTGGGTATGGCCGCCGACCTGCAAAGCGCACGCGACACCGCCTACGAGGCGGTGCGCGCCATCGACTGGCCAACAGGCTTCTTTCGCCGCGACATCGGCGCGCGCGCCCTCAACCCCGGCTAAGCCAGCGACGAATGCGGTGCAAAAGCGACGCCGATTGGCAGAACCCCAGAGCGCATGAATTCGTCGCCCGACATGACGTTACGCCCGGCGCGCTGGACCAGAAGCGCCCGAATGGCGCCTCGTCCGCAGGCGACCGTAAACCGCTCGTCGAGAATCTCACCGGCTGCGGCGCCGCTCCGATCGATAAACTCTGCCCGCAATATCTTGAGCCGTTCCGGCCCGCCATCCCCGGGGAATATCGTGAAAGCGCCGGGAAATGGCGACAGTCCGTTGATCCGCCGCCGCACAAGGTCCGCGTCGGCGGTCCAATCAATCGCCGCCTCCGACTTGTCGATCTTGTGCGCATATTCAACGCCCGCAGACGCTTGCGGCGTAAAGTGCAACCTTCCTTGAACCAGCGCGCTCCAATTGTCGCCCAGCGTCTGCGCCGCAAGTTGAGACAGGCGTGAAGTCAGTTCCCCCGCCGTCTCGGTCGGCGAAATGGCTGCGCGCATCTCGCCGGCTATGGGGCCAGTGTCCAGGCCGACCCCCATCTTCATGATCGAAACGCCCGTCTCCGCGTCACCGGCCATGATCGCCCGCTGCACGGGAGCGGCGCCGCGCCATCGCGGCAACAGCGAACCGTGCAGATTGAAGCATCCCAAGCGCGCGGCGGCGAGCGCCTCGGCGGGCAGCAGCAATCCATATGCAGCCACGATCGCAATATCGGCGCGCAACTCCCGCAGCGATTGCTGAATCTCCGCATTGCGCAGGGTCAGCGGCGCCTCTACGCGCAGACCCAAATCCTCGGCCGCTACATGCACCGGAGTTTTTTTGATCTCCAATCCGCGCCGTCCGCCTCGCTTAGGCGCCCGTGTATAGACCGCGACGATTTCCGCGCCGGTCCTTGACAGCGCCCGCAAGATCGGGACAGCAAACTCCGGCGCTCCCATGAAAATGGCTTTCATGGCCGAGCAAATAGCACCGGGACGCCTACCGGTCAAAGAAACTGACGCCATCCGTACGAGGCCCATCTATGCCCGAAAACACCCAACGGCTGACGGTGCGCGTGTATTACGAAGACACGGACTTTTCAGGCCGCGTCTACCACGCCTCGTATCTTCGCTTCCTTGAACGCGGCCGGACCGAGTGGTTGCGAGCGTTTGGCCTCCAACACGATGATCTGGCCCAAACTAAGGGAATTGCCTTCGCGGTTACGAAGCTTCAGATAGACTTTTTCGCCGGCTCGACGATCGACGACCTGCTGATGGTCGCCACGAGCCTACACGAATTGCGGGGGCCGATTCTGACCTTCCAGCAAATAGTCACCCGCGCGACCACGACAATCGCCAGTAGCCTGGTTGACGTTGTAACGATCAAAAATCAGCGGGCAGCGCGTCCGCCTCGCGAATTGCTCGCGGCCCTGGCGCAGCTCAAGCGTCAATAGCCCGGTCAATTCGATCGCTTAGCGCCGATAGACGAACTGTCAATCGATCCTCGAGGTCACGCAAATCTGTTCGGGTCGGCATGGCCCCCATCGCTTCCCGCAGTCGGAAATGGTCTTCGTGCAACTGACCAAAGCGCTCGGCAAGTCGAAGCATCGTCGCGTCATTGGCATTGCGCATGGCCTCGAGTTCTTCTTGGTGCCGTTCGTGGTTCGCCTCCAATTTCTCGATCCGCATCATCAGACGCCACACAAATGCGCCTATGCTTGCGACAATCGTCAGTGAGAAAGTGAGGGCCCATTCCAGGATGCCCCAAGCCTGACCCTCACCGGAGTTCATGGGATATCGACGCCTCGCCCGTGAGTTTGATAGCGGGTTGGAAGAACATTCGCTCGACCTTAAAAAGCAGACCTTCCGGAGCAACAGACACGGCGATGCGGAACGATCGAGTCGAGTTCAGCACGAGTTGGCGCGGAGCCGCGCAACCTCGGCTGGCGCGCCCCAAGCGAGCAGCGCCAGCCGCGTTCACGGCGATAAGCTACAAGGCCAGCCATGTTACGACACACTGGCCTCCATCTTCTTCCGCGACCGCCTCAGTGCGTAGCTTCACTACAAAACGTTGTTCAAATTGTAGAAGGCGGCCTGATTGCGCCGTATGGCGTCAATTTGAACGGGCGACAGCGCCTGACGAGCCAATATGACCTCGCAAATGTCGCCCGGCCAACCGAAGCCGCCGGCGGCGCTGTTGCCGATGATCAAATTGTTGGCGTCGACAATCGCCCCGCTTGGTTGAGTCGAGCTCTGATAGGACTGCGCGCCACCATCTACCCCCAATGCCGGCAAGTTAGACAGAGACGCGTAGTTGTAGGCGACGTCAAAGATATGCCCGCCGCTAGTAGGCATCAGAGTGGAGGAAACCCAGGCGCCGACCGTTCCGGAAGCGTCCATCGTAAATTGCGGAAACCCATAGCCCAACGCATAGGAACCCGAAAGTTCCCAGCCCGTGCCGCCGGCGACCTTTGACATTAGCCGCATCGAATTCGAGATCGCCGCTGTCCTGCTCGTAACGGCCGACGCGAAACCGCTCGTTGCGAACAGCCCGTTCATGGCGGAGTTGGAAGTCACGGTCAGATTTGCATTTCCGCCATTGCCCCAGACTCCGCAGGTCGCGAAATTCAGGTTCGAACCTTCGATGACAATTTGCGGTTGCGTAGCGGAGGTTGCGTTAGCCGCATTGTTCGAGTTCCCAGATTGGTCGTACTCCATCGTGATGAAACACGACGTGTTGGCGCAGAATGCAGTGAGAGCAGATTTGTCGGTGGCGCCCACCGAGTTCGAATATAGGTCGATCGCAGCAGAGTCGCTTGCGCGCCGAATATTGCACAGCGGACCCTTATATCCGTACGAGAGCCTGCGTGCGCAGGAATAGGCTGCGGAAACATTGAACGTCGAATTCAGCATATCGAGAGGACCGCCGCCATTCGTCGGGACACCGGCGGATATTCCCGATACCAGCGTAGAGGCCGGTGCGTTGAACTGCCACGCAGACGGCAGACTCACTGCGCCGTCGAGTGTCCAGAGATTAGCCGCGCCAATGGTGAATAGGGAAGGCTTGGCGGTGGTGTACCCAACAGATATATTTGAATTGTGCGCGGTGACCGCCGTTATGCCTGCATCCACGCTCAAGATCGCCGTACTGACCGTGCTGAGCGGGTCAACGATCGTCAACCCACTGACATTGGGTGTTGGATTGGAACCGGTCAACTGAACGTCAGATGTGGCCGCCGAAGACTCGCATTCGATTTCGAGTGTCTCGTTGATGTTGTGGAGCGTGAAGGTTGCATTGTTGTCAAACATCGAAACGCAGGGCCCCGTCGCGAGTTGGGCGAGGTACATATGCACCGTTCGCAGGCCTTCCACGGAACCGATCCACAAGGGGGCGCCTTGGTACGCGCTGCCGTAGTATCGCAGCGAGCCACCGATAATGTTGTTTTCAGTAAATGTGTAATAGGTATCCGCCGGCCAGTTGACCGATTGGAAGGACGACGATACCCCCCAATGATTCTGGCCGTCCATCACCATGGCGAACTGCCCGATATTCGTGACGCTGACCCTGAACCCGGAACCCGCGCCGAGCGTCGAACCGGCGGCGGTTAGCGAATCGCCGATTGCGTATTGCTTGCCTTGATTGGTCAGCGTGACGCTCGTCACGGCTCCGCCGGAGACAATCACATTTGCGATTGCGCCGGCGCCCGTGGGCGAACCCGACAGAACGACTCCGGTATAGGCGCCGTTGGTGTAGCCGCTGCCCCCGGAAATGGGGCCTAGGGCACCCACAACGCCAAGCGAGGCGCCGTTGTTTCTTACGATCGGTGAGTAGTAGGTCGTCGACTCCGAGGCGGCCGAATAAAGACCAGCGAACGAGAAGGAACCAGTGATTTCAAGTCCGTAGTGGGTGTGTATGCAGCAGGCGATCGTCGCTGGCGCCACGTTTCCTTCTTGCAGCCCGATCATCGGCGGAGACGACGCCGAGCCGACGATCGTCACCTTGTTGAATTGGATGTTGAGAGAGCCGAGCGCATCTAGACATATATTGCCGGACCCCGAGCAACTCAGAGTGAGGTCTTCGATGAGAAGCCGCGCGCCGCCGCCGAAGCGGGTGAAACCGGTCGCGTTGACCTGCGTCACCGAGCAGGCGACGCCGTTGGCGCCAAAGCCGCCGACGACCCGCACGGGTTGATTGGACAAATAGGCGGTCGAGGCGCGCGCCGCCGCGAGCGCGGAATTCAGCGTCGCGGTGTCGCTTGCGATCGATCCCGTGCAACCGCCAAAGTCGGCGATATTGATCACTGTCTCAGGCGTCGTCTTTAACGAGCCGGTAGGGGAGACGCCGCCCGTCGAACCCGTTCCGCCTTCAGAGGTTGGAAGCACGGTCGTCAAGCCGGACAAAGACGTAATGTCGCTGTTGGCGCCGGCCGCGGCCGCTCCCAGATTCAATCGGGCGGCCGCAGCATTGTTTGCGCCAGTGCCGCCGTCCTCGACCTTGAGGACGGGCGGCGACACCTGGCCAAACGCGGGGAGGGCGCACAGGGACATCAACAGTGTGAATAGGAGCAAGGGACGGTTCATTGCGCAATCACCACATATCCGGAGCTGTTGATGAACGCTTGTCCGCTTGCGACAGGCGCCTGGGTCCCTGTTTGCACGGGAAGGGAGGCGAACAGCGCTTGCGAGAGCGTGACAAGTTGGCTGGACGATAGGCCTGTCAACGCCGCAGATATTGCTGAGGGTTGCAGCGCCTGGAACGCCGTGGCGAGCGCCGCGGGTAAGGGCGAGGCGATCGATCTCGGAATCGGGTCCGGCGCCACGAGCAGCGCAACGCGCTGAACTTGCGGCGAACCGACGGCGAGAGTGGAATATGCGAACAACTCGCGGGTGAAGAGGCCATCGCTCGCGGTCAGCGACATCGAATACAAGCCCGACGGCCAAATCGAATTCGCGGCGGCAAGCGCCGTAATGACCAGGAGGTTGTTTGATGGACCCGTAACGACGATCCCGCCGCCAGCCGAGGTGAGGGTGGCGAATGTGTCAACATTCAGTGTGAAAGTGAGCCCGGACAGGTTGATTGGCGTGACGCCATCGTCAAGATAATACGCGATTGAGAGCTGCCAATCCTCATTCGGCTGGACGCCGTCAGTGACGCGAACCAGAGGCAATAGAGTTAGCGTTGACATCGATTATCGTCTTTCCTGACGCGGGTTTGGCCTCGTCTACGATGCTGGTGGGAGTTGTGCGGCGTCATTGGGCGATTTCCGCCGTGCGGCGGCGCAGGCCGCCCCTTGCTGCGAACACGGGCGCGGCGAGCGTCAGGGGCCGGCTCCGCGCCAAAATCTGGCGAACCGCCAAGCGCTCCACACCCTCACAGCCTGGCGATCAGGCTGGCGGCGCGCCTGTCAAAATCGTCGAGGCCCGGGCGGAGGTGATAAGCCCGATGGAGGCAAGATAGTTGACGCCATTGATGACCTCGGTATTGCCGAGGTCAACTTCGCCTGCTCCGCTAGCCATGAGGACGAACAGGCGCGTCTGGGTGTCGGAGGCGTTGACGATCGCCGCGCGCTCAGCATTGGTGAACAAGCCAAAGAACTGCAGGAACGTCAGGCCGGTGATCTGATACTGTGGCGGGGCTGTGGTCGCGGCGAATGCTCCGCTCGAGTAGGTCCATCCGATTTGCGCGGTATCGCTGGCGACGATCAGCGATCCGTCGCCAGGATTGAAAGCGGAGGGGTCGGCGATGACGATGTTCTCGACAATTCCGTTGATGATTTGCGCGCAGCGTTGGGTCATTAGAAATACTCCACAATGATGGCATATCCCGCGCCGCCTGCGCCTCCGGCCGCTGCGGTTCCGCCATTTTGCGCCGAACCGCCGCCGCCGCCGCCGCCGCCAGGAGCGCCGCCGGCGCCGCCCGCATATCCAAGGGAAAGGCCGGAGGCTCCGCCGCCGCCGCCGCTCCCGACTGCATAGAGCGCCGCCCCCGTTCGGCCGGCCGCGCCAGAGGCGCTCACGCCGCCAGCTCCCTGAAGACCGTAGCTGAGCGACCCTGGGCCGCCGCTTTGCCCGGCATAGGCGAGGTTGGCGGCGGCAATTCCCCCCGCGCCGCCACCGCCGCCGCCGCCGCCGCCGATGTTGGCGCCGCCGCCATAGGTGGTGGAATTCGTGGTGTTTCCGCCTGCGCCGCTGCCGCCGTTAAAACTGATTGAGGAAGCGTTCCCGCTGGCGCCGCTGGACCCGCCCGCAGACCCGCCATAATTGCTGGAGCTTCCCCCCGTTGCGCCCGTCGCGGCTTGCCCGGCGCCATAATTGGCCCCGCCGCCGCCACCGCCAGAGGGGCCGCCCAATTGGCCTCCCGCGCCGCCTCCCGCGCCAAACGCCGTGAGCAATGACCCAAAAGTCGTATTTCCGCCACTCCCGCCCGTCGACCCTGATGCTGTTGATGTCGTCGCCGCCGCGCCGCCCGAACCGCCTGCGGCTATGCCGACAGTTTGCGAGGGGCCGATCTGCGCGGCGGGGAATGATGCGAAAGCCGTTCCCGCGCCGCCGCCGCCGCCGCCGCCAGAGGCCGCGCTCGCGGTCGCTTGCAAAGCTCCCCCGCCTCCACCGCCGCCTCCGCCAACCAAATAGACGTCGACTTTCACCATGCCGGGAGAAGGCGTGTAGGTTCCTGAAGCCAGGAATGTGACGATCTTGGTTGGGGCGGCCCCGCTCGTTGCGCTGTTCGAAGGCCCGACCGGACCTGAAGGAAACAACGCCTGCGCTTCCGCGCTAAGCGAGAGCGCGAGCCATGACGATACAGCGAAGACGGTTTTCCTAAACATGTCACTTCGCCCTGTAATAGGAGACGTCGATCGCTGGCGATCCGCTTTGCGCTGTGAAAGACAAAGCCGACATCGGCCCCGAATAGGCGAAACAACTGCCGCTACTGATTGGAATACCAAGCGATGGCGTGGCGACGGTCCCGTCGTCGCGATATCTGACGGCGGAACCCTCGACGCATATTTCCGCCAGCGTCGCGCCGTTTGGGACCGTCAGCGTCGTGTTCGTCCCAACAGCGAGCGCCATTTGCGACGCGCCAGCCGAGACGTAGAGATAGATCGGAGCAGACCCAGATAGGACCGTCCCCGCGCTGTCGATGTGGGTTTGCGCCTGCGCCGGGCCGCTCGGCGCGAATAGCAAAGCAATGGCGATAAGGCCGTGTCTGAATCTGACCATCAGAAATACTCCACGATAATGCAGAAGCCCGCCCCGCCCGCGCCGCCTGAGCCCGCGGTTCCACCGTTTTGCGCGGAGCCGCCGCCGCCGCCGCCGCCGGCGGGATAGCCGCCGGCGCCGCCAGCTCCCGCAGCGGTTAACGAGGAGCCGCCGCCGCCGCCGCCCGGACCAACCATGAACGGCGCCGTTCCGGCCGTAACGCCGGAAGCCCCAGCCGCACCCGCCGCGCCGCCGGCGCTGAAGGAAAAGGCCCCCGCGCCCGCCTGCGCCCATCCGCTATTGCCGCCGCCGGCCGTCACATTGGTCGCGCTGATCCCGCCGCCGGCGCCGCCGCCGCTCGGCCCGAACAAAGACGTGCCGCTGGCCGCGCCCGCCGCGCCGTTGACGCCGCCTGCGCCTCCGCTGCCACCGCCGGGATTGGTCACCGTGGCGCTTGCGGCGCCGCTTCCCCCAGCGCTTCCGCCAATCGAAGCCAAGCCGCCGGCGCCTGGCGTCGCGCTGCTGACGAGGCCGCCGCCGCCGC
>JAGWRL010000221.1 GCA_028876585.1 Pseudomonadota bacterium
AAGGTGATCGTCGCCATCAACAAGGACGAGGAGGCGCCGATCTTCCAGGTCGCCGACTACGGGCTGGTGGCCGACCTCTACGCGGCCTTGCCGGAGCTGACCGCCGAATTGGGCAAGATCGGAAAATAGGTTCGAGCGCCCGGACCTCCGGGCGTTCGCTGATCGGGACGCGCGCGATGGACTTCAATATCGAGAAGGTGGGCGTCATCGGCGCCGGGCAGATGGGCTCCGGCATCGCGCTCGTGTGCGCGCAATCGGGCTACGAGGTGCGGCTCAACGACGTCGCCGAGGAGCGGCTCAACGCCGCTTTGGCGACGATCAACGGCCTATTGTCGCGCCAGGTCGCCAAGGGCCAGATGGACGAGGCGGGGCGCACCGCGATCCTCGGCCGCATTTCGGCGGTGTCGCGGCTGGAAGACGTCGGCGAGTGCGATCTCATCATCGAGGCGGCGTCCGAGAACGAGGACACCAAGCGTCGCATTTTCCAGAACCTGCGCCCGTTTCTCAAGCCGGAAGCGATTCTGGCCTCCAACACCTCCTCGATCTCGATCACCCGGCTCGCCTCGGTGACGGCCAATCCCGAGCAGTTCATCGGCATCCACTTCATGAATCCGGTGCCCAAGATGCAGCTGGTCGAGCTGATCCGCGGCATCGCCACCCGCGACGACACCTACGACGCGGCGAAGAAATTCGTCGTCCATCTCGGCAAGACCGCGACCATGTCGGAGGATTTCCCCGCCTTCATCGTCAATCGCATCCTGCTGCCGATGATCAACGAGGCGGTCTACACCCTGTATGAGGGCGTCGGCTCGGTCGAATCGATCGACACCGCGATGCGGCTCGGCGCCAATCACCCGATGGGGCCGCTGCAACTGGCCGATTTCATCGGCCTCGACACCTGCCTGTCGGTGATGCAGGTGTTGCACGAAGGGCTGGCGGATTCGAAATACCGGCCCTGTCCGCTGCTGGTCAAATATGTCGAAGCCGGCTGGCTCGGCCGCAAGGCGCAGCGCGGCTTCTACGATTATCGCGGCGAACATCCGGTGCCGACGCGCTGAAGCCTCACGCCGCGCCGGCGGAAAAGCCGCGCTCGTCCTCCAGGAATTTCCGCGCCAGATCGGCGACCCGCGTCGCGCCGAGCCGGATTTCGCGCAATTGCCCGGTGGGTGACGCCAGCGCGCCGACGAAGTAGAGGCCGGGCTCGGCGGTCGGGCGATCGCTGACCAGCGGCCGGCCCTCGCCGTCGAGCACGCCGCGCGCGTCCGGCAACAGGCCGCGCAGGTCCGGCTTGTAGCCGGTCGCCAGCACCACCACGTCGAACCCCTCTTCGTCGCCCTGCTCGAACGCGACGCCGGCGCGGGTGAAGGCGCGCACGCCGCCGCGCACCTTGATCGCGCCGGCGCGGATCTTCTCCACCGCGCCGACGTCGAGCACGGGAATGCGGTGATCCTCCTCGATCATCCGCATCGCGCCTTTGCGCGCGGTCTTGAAGCCGAGTTTCTCCAGCGAGCCGATGGCGTAGCGCAGGATCGGCGCGTTGATCGCATCCGCCACGCGGGCGGGCAGGAAACGCTGCGCCAGCGCGAATTCGATGATCGGCACGCCGAACAGGTCGCGCGGCAGGATGCGGATTGGCGAACGCTGGCTCAAGCTCACGTCGACGCCGTTCTCGGCGAGGTCGAGCGCGATCTCGGCGCCGGAATTGCCGAAGCCGATCACCAAAGCCCGCGCGCCCTTGTAGGGCGCGGCGTTGCGATAGGCGCTCGAATGCAGGATCTGGCCCTGGTACAGGTCCATGCCGGGCCATTGCGGCAGGTGCGGATAATCGGCCCAGCCGGTCGCCATCACGACGATCGGCGTGGCGATCTTCTGCGACGGCGTCTCGACCGCCCAGTTGCGGCCGTCGCGGCGGATCGCCTCGACCGGCGTGGCGAAGCGCGGCTGAAGCTTGAACCGCGCGACGTAGTTTTCCAGATATTGCACGAAATCGGCGCGCGAGGGATAGCGGCCATAGGCGCGCGGCATGGCGAGGCCGGGCAGGTTGGAGCGCATGCGCGGGGTGTGCAGGTGCAGCCGGTCGTAATGGCGCCGCCAGGCCGAGCCGACCTGATCGGCTTTTTCCAAAAGCAGCGGCCGCAGCCCCTGGCTTTGCAACCGTTGCGCCGCCGCCAGCCCGGCCGGCCCCGCTCCGACAATCACCGCGTCCGCAAACATTACGCAACTCCCCCCAACGCAATTAACCTTTTATAAATAGAGGTTAGCGGAGTATTTCGACTTGCGCCAGTGGGTTGCGTCAGACGGTGCGCATCGCGCTGTTGACGAAAGCGCGCGAAACGGGTCTCGTCGCCGCCGAGCGAACGATCGGGAGCGACGCAGCCCATGGCTTTGATCACCTATCTCACCCGCATCGAGTTTGACGACGGCGCTCTGGCGCGTCTGCCCGCCTTCGCCGACGAACTCGCGCTGAAACGACCGCTGATCGTCTCCGACCCCGGATTGGCGCGCACGGGTCTGGTCGAACGGGTCGCCGACCTGCTGCGCCGACCTTCGCAGACTTTTGCCGAAACCCCGGCGAACCCCACCGAAGACGCGGTCGAGGCGGCGCTCGCCGTCTATCGCGCGGGGGAATGCGACGGCCTCGTCGCCGTCGGCGGCGGTTCCTCCATCGATCTCGCCAAGGCCGTGCGGCTGCTCGCCTCGCATCCCGGCCCGCTGGCGCAATATACCGCGGTGGAGGGCGGCGTGCGCCGCATTCGCGGCGATATGGCGCCGCTGATCGCCATTCCGACCACGGCGGGGACGGGATCGGAGGTCGGCCGCGCCAGCGTCATCATCACCCGCGAAGGGCGCAAGCTCGGCATCATCAGCCCTCACATGCTGCCAAGCGTCGCGCTATGCGATCCGGAGCTGACCTATTCGCTGCCCCCCGGCCTCACCGCGGCGACGGGCATGGACGCGATCTCGCATTGTCTGGAAACCTTCATGGCGCCGGCGGTCAATCCGCCCGCCGACGCCATTGCGCTCGACGGTCTGCGGCGGGGGTGGGGCGCGATACGAACGGCGGCGGCGAACGGCCGCGACCGGCGCGCGCGCTGGGAGATGATGATGTGCGCGCTCGAAGGCGCCCTGGCGTTCCAGAAGGGCCTGGGCGCCGTTCACGCCCTCACCCACCCGCTCGGCGCCGTGCGCGGCTTGAACCTGCATCATGGCACGCTCAACGCCGTGCTGACGCCGGCGGTGCTGCGGTTCAACCGGCAGAGCATCGGCGCGAAGTGGGACGTGCTGAGCGAAATCGTCGGCCCCGAGCCGGATCGCCGCGTGGCCGAGTTGACGGCGTCGCTGGGCCTGCCCAGCGGACTGGGCGCGATGGGCGTCACCGACGAGATCATGCAACATATCGCCGGCGAGGCGCTGAAGGACCATTGCCACGCCACCAATCCGCGGATCGCCACGCGGGAAGAATATTTGTCGCTATTGCGGGAGTCGCGCTGACGCGCGCCGGTCCACATCGGCCGGGCAACGAGGGTGTGGCGGACCCGAATCACGCGCGGCGACGGCGAGCTGGCGACGATCGTCACGCGGACGCAAATGACGCTCGCGCCCGGCTGAGCCGCTATTTCCCCCGGCGCCCGCTGGCCGGTCAGAACTTGTAACTCAAGGCCGAACTGACTTGCAGCGCGCGCGCGCCCTGCGGGCCGTTGAGGTTCTGATAGACCGGCGCGCCGACCTCCAGCGCCAGACTGGCGGCGGGGGCGCCGAAATAGCGCCCCGCCACGTTGAGGCCGGCGAACAGCGACAGCCATTGGCCGCCATAGAACAACGGATTGGCGCCTTGCGCGAAGCCGGTGATCACGGGATCGAAGCCGTGGATTCGGTCCTGGAACATCGCGTCGGCGCGCAACGTGGTTTCGAGGCCGGGCAGCCAGCTATAGCCGCCCCAGCCGGTGAAATCGTTCAGATCGCCATATCGCCACCCCTGCGAATTGTCGCCGAGCGGAAAGCGGCCGCGATAGGCCAGACCCCAGGACGATGGCCCCGTCACGCCGGAATAAGAGACGCCCGGCAGGGCGTCGAAGGAGCCGGTTCCCGGCTGCATGCCATAGAAGGCGCGGGCGTATTTCTCGACGCCGCTCGGCACCAGCAGGGTCTGGTTGAGCGTCGTGCTTCCCGTGGGCAGCGACAGGCCGAAATTGACGTTGAGCTGATGAACGTTGTCCCGATAGACGCGCCAGACGCCGGCGACCAGCGTGTCGCCAATCCCATCGGTTTGACCGATGCTGGTTCCCAGCAGAGCGCTCGGACCCGTTCCCGGATGGAAGGTGTCCATATGGACGCGCTTGTCCCAGAACACCGTCGCGGCGACGAGGGTGATGTTGTTGGTCAGGCCATAGGCGGCGCTGGCGCCCTGGCCGATGAAGTCGAATTCGCGCGGAACCATGCGCAACAAGCCGTACTTGCCCGGCGAGGGCGGCAGATGGTTCGAGTAGGCGTTTTGAATGATATATTGCGGGCTGACGAAACTGGCGCCGATCTGATTTCCTGACAGCAGCGTCCACGACGGCGCATAAGACAGGCTGAAATGGCCGGGATCGAGCAGGCCGACGCCGAACACGCCGAGCGGCGCGGGCGCCTGGGCGGCGAACGCCTTGTCAGGCGCGGCGGGGGGCGGGTTGACCGTCGTCAAATCGGACGCACGTGCGGCGACGAGCGTCGCCGCCAGCGTCGCCGCCACGCCCGCCCGTCGCGCCGAGCGACGGAGATTGGATATTTCACTCACCATTGCGATGGCCCCCGGAGCGCAACTTGCTGCGAACTCGATGTTTGTTCGAGCAAGAGCCATGCCGGGGGGCGCCCGCGGCGGCGGGCGGCGCGTTGCGGCGAAAAGCGGGCGCTTGGCGACCGCGCCGGCCGGCGCGCTCATTGGCTGCGCGCCGGCGCCCAAGAACAGGGCGCGGCCGGCATCGGAATTCGCGGCGCTATTTCCCCAGCGCCAGCTTGCGCAGATCGAGGCTTTCGTCGGCCGCCTGCGCTGGCGTCAGCGGCGTGCCGGCCGCCAGAATGCGCCGCGCCGCCATGTGATCGCCGCCGCGATTGACCGTCTCGACCGCGAGCAGCCGCTCGCCTTGAAACGCGAACACGGAAAAGGCGCGGCTCTCGGGGGCGCCGCGCGTCACAAAACGGTCGGCACCGTGCGCGAGGCCGGCGATCTGCAATTTGAGATCGCCCTGATCGCTCCAGAACCAGGGCAGCGCGTCGTAGCGCTCCGGCTTGCCGGTGAGCCGGCGGGCGACGCATTTGGCCTGATCGGTCGCGTTCTGCACCGATTCCAGCCGCAAGGGGGCGGCGAAGCCGGGATGCGGAAAGCGGGCGCAATCGCCGATGGCGGAGATCGCGGGGTCGGAGGCGACGAGCTGCTCGTCGACCACGATTCCGTCGGCGCAATCGAGCCCCGCCTCCAGCGCCAGCGCGTCCTCGGCGGTGACGCCGACGCCGACGATCACGAGATCGGCGGGCAGGCGGCGCCCGTCGGCGAGTTCGACCTGCGCCACGCGGCCGCGCTCGCCATGCAGCGCCGCGACGCCGAGCCCGAGTTCGAACCGGGCGCCAAAGCCTTGGTGCGCGTCGAGGAAGAACGCCGACATCGCCGGCGAAATGGCGCGGCCCATCGGCCGGTCGGCGATCTCGACGATCGTCACCTCGCGGCCCATCCCGCGCGCGGTCGCGGCGATCTCCAGTCCGATGAAACCGGCGCCGATCACGACGACTTGACCCGCCTGCGCAAGCGCCGCCTTGATCGCCGCCGCGTCGCGAATCGAGCGCAGGCCGTGCACGCCCGCGAGATCGAGGCCGGGCGCGCGCAAGGCGCGGGCGCGCGCGCCGGTGGCGAGGATCAGGTGATCGTAGGGCTCGCCGCCGCCGCCCGCCTGTTCAACGCGGCGGCGGGCGCGGTCGATGCGCACTTCAGCCACGCCAAGCCGCAGATCGATGCGATGCTCGTCGAAGAATTTCTCCGCCCGCAGCGGCAGGCCGGACAGGTCCATCTGCCCTTTCAGGAAGGCTTTCGACAGCGGCGGGCGCTGATAGGGCAATTCGTGTTCGTCGCAGAGCAGCGCGATCGCGCCCGCGAAGCCGTCCTCGCGCAGGCTGGCGGCGGCTTGCACGCCGGCGTGGCCGGCGCCGACGATGACGATCCTGGGCTCGCTCATGGTTCTCCCCGCGCCGACGCAGCGCTATCCTGTTCGCTCAAAGCCATTGCCGGCGCAAGCTGCGTCCGAACAGCCGCGTCGCCATAATGATCAGGCCGCCATAGGCGAGGCTCAGCGCGCCAAAGGTCGCCGCCAGCACGAATTCGTTGCGCAGCCACGGCAACGTGTGCGCCAGCGTGCGGGCGAAAGCCAGCGCCGGCAGCGACGCCAACGCCGCGCCGGCGCTGGCGAACAGCATCATCGCGATGTTTTCGATCAGCCGGTCATTGGCGTGGGCGAGATCGCGGGCGTGGCCGATGTAGATCAGCAGCGCGAAATTGATCCACGCCCCGGCGGCGGTGGCGAGCGCCAGCCCGGCCGGCCCCAACGGTCCCGACAGCGCCAGCTTGAGCAGCACGTTGACGGCGAGGCCGGCGTAAAAGCAGTTGGCCGGGGTGGCGGTGTCGCCGCGCGACTGAAAAGTGGCGACGGCGGAGCGAATCAGCACCATCGGGATCAGCCCGAGGCCGTAGGCCGCCAGCACCGAGGCGGAGCGGGTCGCGGCGGAAGCGGTGAAGGCGCCGCGCAGATAGGCGCCGCGCACCATTTCGTCGGGGATGAGCAGAAAGCCGATCAGGAACGGCGCGCACAGCGCCAGCGACAGCGCCATCGCGCGGTTTTGCGCGGCCTCGGCGCCCCGCTTGTCGCCCGCCGCCAGCCGGCGCGACATCTCCGGCAGCAACACGGTGCCGGCGGCGACGCCGATCACGCCGAGCGGCAGTTGATACAGCCGGTCGGCGTAATTGATCGCCGACACCGAGCCGGTCGGCATGCCGGAGGCGAGGATCGTATCGGCAAGAATGGCGATCTGCTGCCCCGCCGAGCCGATCACCGCCGGCCCCAGCGCGCGCAGGAACTGCCGCACGTCGGCGTCCAGCCGGGGCGTGGCGAAGCGCTCCAGCACGCCACGCCGGCGCGCCTCGTTGACCAGCAGCGCGAGTTGCGCGACGCCGGAAGCGAGCACGCCCCAACTGGCGGCCAGGCCGGCGTTGGGAAACAGGAACGACAGCGCCAGAAACGCCATGATGAACAGGTTGAGCAGCACCGGCGCGAAGGCGGCGACCGCGAAATATCCGTGCGCGTTGAGCGTGCCGGAATGCAGCGTCGCGACGGTGATGAAGGCGAGATAGGGAAAGGTCACCCGCGTCATGCCGACGGCCAGCGCGAATTTCTGCGGATCGGCGGAAAAGCCGGGCGCGATCAGTTCGACCAGTTGCGGCATGAACAGATAGGCGAGCGCCAGCAGCGCCAGTTGCGACAGCGCCAGCAGCGTCAGCACCCGGCTGGCGAAATCGCGCGCGCGAACGTGGCCGACGCTGGTCAGCAGCCGCGAATAGGTCGGCACATAGGCGGAATTGAACGCGCCCTCGCCGAAAATGGCGCGGAACTGGTTGGGCAGCCGCAGCGCGACGAAATAGGCGTCGGCCAGCGGCCCGGCGCCCATCAGCGCGCTGATCACGATTTCGCGCAGAAATCCGGTCAGGCGTGAAAGCGCTGTGAGACCCCCGACGGAAAGAAATTGTCTGAACACGTCGCGCTCTTGGGGGTCCACCGAGATTTGCGCGAGGAGCCGCGCTTTGATCCAGCCAGTCGATTTCAACGCGCCCTTGGCGCGCGGCGTCGGGTCGGTTAAAGAGCGTCGCCGCCAGGGTCGGGCTTATCGCCTCGATTTTGCTGCGCCCGCAAGGGAAAATGCGTCGACATCCGGCGCGGCTGAGGAAAGTCTTATGGTGGAAGACGAAGCGTCGCAGGAGCCTATCGCGCCCGAAAGCGCGCCGGCTTCGCCGCCGGTCGACAACCTGAGCGAAGCGTTCGCCGAGGCGGGGGCGGAGCCATCCGTCGTCGTGGAGGCGCCGGTCGCGTCGCTGGACTGGTCGCATCTGCGCGGGTTCCAGAGCGTCGAGCCGGCGCCGGCGCCGGCGGCCGATTACGCCGAGGCGCTGCACAAGGAGCTGGCGGCGCGCTCGGCGCGGTTCGCCCGCTCGGTCGATGATTCGATCGTGCTGTCGAGCGACGGGCTGCTGCGCTGGCTCGGCGACCCGGTGGCGCGAATCGTTTCCGGCGAGCAGCTTTTGCAGCCGCACGCGGTGTTGCTCGCCGATGACGCGCTGGCCGGCGAGGATCGCACGGCGGCGGAGACCCGCGTCAGCCTGTGGCTCGCCGCGCATCTGCGCAAGGTGCTGGCGCCGCTGTTCGCGCTGGCGGAAGCGGGCGAATTGCCGGAGACGGCCAAGGCGCTCGGCGGCAAGATCGTCGAGGCGCTCGGCGTGCTGGAGCGCGAACGCGTGCGCAACGACGTGCGCGCGCTCGATCAATCCGCGCGCGGCGCCCTGCGCAAGCTCGGCGTTCGGTTCGGCGCGCTCTATATTTATGTGCCGCTGCTGCTGAAGCCCGGCGCGCGCAGCCTGTGCTCGCAATTGTGGACGCTGAAGCGCGGTTCGGAGGCTGGAGCCGAGCGGCTGCTCGCCTTCGCCGCCGCTGGCCGCACCTCGTTCGCCAACGAGGGGCTGCTGTCGCCCGATTCCTATCGCGTCGCCGGCTTCCGGCTGTGCGGCGAGCGGGTGGTGCGGGTCGACATCATCGAACGCCTGTCCGACCTGATTCGCGCCGCGATCCCCGATCATATGCGCAGCGGCTCGCGGCCGACGTCGGAGGCTTACGGCTTCCTCGTCACGCCGCAAATGACGTCGCTGACGGGCTGTTCGGGCGAGGCCTTCGCCTCGATCCTGCGCTCGCTCGGCTTCGAGGCGGTCAAGGTCGCCAAGGCGGCGTTCGCGGCGGCCAACGCCAAGGCGCCGACCGAGCCGATCAAGCCCGCCGCCGCCGAGGACGCGCCGGCCCCCGCCGAGGCGGAAATCGGCGAAACGGAAGCTGTCGCGCCGGACGAGGCGGCGACGGAAGCGGAAGCGGAAGCGCCGGCGGTGGAGGCCGAGGCTAACGAGGCTATCGAGGCGGAGACGGCGCCGGCCGAGGCGTCGCCAGCGGAAGCCGAAGCGCCGCCAGTGGAGGTCGAGGCGGAGCCGTCGGCCGCGGCCGCACCCGACGAAGCGCCGGAGGCGGAAGAGGCCTCGCTTGAGGCCGCCGCGACGGAGGGCGAAACGGCCGAAGTCGCCGCCCCCGAAGAAGAGATCGAAATCTGGCGCCCGGCGCCGCGCCGGCCGCGCGCGCCGCCGCATCAGCGCCCGCATGGCGGCGAGGCTCGTGAGGGCCGTCCGCCGCATGGCAAGCCGCATCATCGCCGGCACGGCCGCGCGC
>JAGWRL010000222.1 GCA_028876585.1 Pseudomonadota bacterium
CGGCGGCGGCGCGCTGTCTGGCGCGCGATCGCTCGGCCGCGTCCGCGCCGGCGCTGGCGGCCAAACCCTCGTGAAACTCCCCCGCCTCCCCGGCGACCTGCATCGGCTCGCGCTCGTCCTTGGCGGCGAAGCGATGCAGAGCGGCCTGCATTTCGGCCTCAACCTAGCATTGATCGCGCTGCTGCCGGCGCGCGATTACGGCTCGTTCGCCTTCACGCTGGTGCTCGGCGGCGTCGGCCTGACCTATGTGCGCTCGCTGACCGCGATGCCGGCCAGCACCTATATCGGCCGCGCCCGCAGCGAAGCTTTCGCGCACTTCTACGAAGGCGCGTTCGGCGCGGCGGCGCTGACGTTATGCGCCGTGATGGCCGCGATCTCTGGCGCGGTGATCGCGATCTGGTCGCCGGACGCCGCGTTCAGCGGCGCGGCGGTGGTCGGCCTGTGGAGCTTGCGCTCGCATCTGCGCACGATCGGCTTCGCGCGCCGACGCGCCGGCGCGGTGACGATCAGCGACGCCGTGTTCGCGACGACTGGCGTGGCGGCGAGCGCGGCGGCGTTGCATTTCGCGCAAGACCTGTTGCAAGGCGTGCTCTATGCGCTGGCGCTCGCCAATGTCGCGGGCGCGGCGGCGCTGTCGCTGGCGCGGCGCGCGCCGCCTCTGTTCGATTTCGGCCGCCGCGCGCGCTGGTTCTATTTTCTGCTGGCGCGGCGGCTCGCCTGGTCGCTCTACAGCGTCAGCGCGACCATCCTTCACGGACAGGGCGTCGCGTTTCTCGTCGTCGCCTACGCCGGCCCCGCCGCCTTCGCGCCGATCGCGGCGATGCTCGCCTTTTTCGCGCCGCTGCGCATCTTCGGGCTGTCGCTCGCCAACATGCTGCAACCGGAAATCTCGCGCCTGGTGGCGCGCGGCGACGAGGCGGGCTGGCGGGCGACGCGCAACGCATGGACCTTTCGCGCCTGCCTGCTAACGGCGCTCTACGGCTACCTCGGCTTCGTCGCGATCCCGCATCTGCATCTGCGCTCGATCGAAAATCATCAGCCGGTGCTGTTCATCGCGGCGCTCGCCTGGGCGCTCTACGCCGTGGTGCTCGCCTATCTGTTGCCGCGCATCCTGCTGGAGGCGCGCATGCGCTTCCGCGAGATCGCCGTCCTCACCACGTTCGGCGCGACGGTGACGTTCGTGGTCACCTGCGCGCTGCTGAAGACGGCGCCGCCGGCCTATGCGATCGTCGGCGCGGTGCTGGGCGAAAGCGTCGTCGCGGCGGCGACGTGGAAGCTGTCGATGCAGCGCTTCTCCGCCAGGCGCGGCGCCGCCAACATCCGCTTTTCGCGCGGCGCGGCGCCGCCGCCGCCCGACGCAACTTACAACGCAGGGCCGACCCCATGAGCAACAGCGTTCTCGTCAATTTCCCCCGGGAAGCGCCGAGGAGCCCGCCCGTCGTCGGCGCCCGCCGCCCCGCCGGCGTGCGCTCGTTCGGCGAAAACGATCTGGAGCCGGTCGCCGATCTGTTCCTGCAACGTTTCCGCGCCTCGGGCCGTGGCGCGCGCGCGCGCGAGGAACTCGCGGCCTGCATGAAGGCGCTCTATCTCGATCATCCCACCCGCGACGGCGAAGCGGACGCGCTGGTTTCGGTCGATGCGGACGGCGCGATCGCCGCCTTCTGCGGCGGCGTGCGCGCCACGTTCCAGTTCGACGGCCGCCCGGCGAAAGCCTGCATCACCGGCACGCTGATGGCCTCCCCCGCGCCCGGCCACGCCATGGCGGCGTTGCAGATCCTGCGCGAGCGGCGCCGGCGCGAATATGATCTGTTCGTCACCGACAGCGCCAACCGCTCCTCGCTGGCGATCTGCCAGGCGAGCAATTATCAGGTCGTCTCGCCCGACAGCCTGGAATGGGCCTGCGTGTTCGATCCCGCCAGCCTGGCGTTGCACAAGGTCGGGCAGCGGCTCGGCCTGAGCTGGCTGCGGGCGCTGCGGCCGCTGGCGCGCGGCGCCGATCTCGCGGCCGGCGCGGCGGTGCGGGCGGCGCAGGGCGCGGGCAAACCCTCGGGCTGGCGCGACGCGGAGGTTGACGCGGAGGCGTTTGTCGAGATCGCGCCGCGCTTCCTCGAACCCTACCGGCTGCGGCCAAATTTCTCCAAGCCGGAATTCCTGTGGTTGATTGACATGGCGAAGCGCCGGCGCAGCGCCGGGCCGCTGCATCTGCGCGTCATTTACGATGCCGCCGGGACGCCGGCCGGCGCCTACGCCGCATTCGGGGGCAAGGGCGACGTAGCGCGCGTGTTCCACGCCGTCGCCGCGCCGCACGCCTGGGGCCGCCTGTTCGACAAGATGCGCGACAGCGCGCGCGAACGCGGCTGCATCGCCATTCACGGCCCGCTGCGCCAGCCGATGCTGGCGCACGCCTATAGCGTGCGCGGCGTGTTCTTCTATTACGCGGGCGGCATGCTCGCCTATTCCGACCGGCCCGAGATTCGCCGCGCCATCGCCAGCGGCGAGGCGATGCTGGGCGGGTTCGCCGGCGACCGCTGGACCCAGCTCGCCTCCGACCATTTCGGCTGAGGCGCGATCAACCGGAGATGAAGTCGCCCGACCGGCCGCGCCAGTAGCGCGCGGTCAGGCGCGGCGCGATCGTCAGCGAAACGGGCGCCGAGGTCGCCGCCGTCGCCGCGATCATCAAAGGAATGGCGCTCATCGCGTAAAGCGATATCGGCGTGGAGAGAACGACGATCAGGCCGACGCCGAACATAACGGCCTGCACCATCATATAAACCAGCGCCGCGATCATATAGTTGTCGCTCATGGCGTAGTTGTCGCTCATGGCGGCCTCCTTCGGTCGGCGGCGCTAAACGCCGCGCGGAAGGCTAACGCGCGTTGCGCCTGTGCGGTTCCCGCTTCACTCCGTCGGCGCGCCCATCAGTTTTCGCGCCTGCGCGGCGGTCATCGGCAGGCCGAAGGCGAGCCCCTCGGCGAATTCCGAGCCGAGCTGGGCCAGTTCCACCGCGTCCGATTCATTGTCCGCGCCGTCGGTGATCACGTCCATGCCGAGATCATGCGCCATCGCCACGGCGGCGCGCAGCACGACCGAGCGGCCGGAGCCGCCGCGCGGGCGCGCCAGCGCCGCGCCGATCTTCAGCGTATCGAAGCGGTAGCGCTCGATCTCGCCGAGCGAGGTGTAGCCGGAGCCGAAATCGTCGAGCGCGATGCCCGCGCCGAGTTCGCGCGCGCGCGGCAGCAGTTGCGCGGCGAATTCGGGATTCTCCATCACCAGCGCCTCGCTGACGCCGAGCTTGAGCGAGCCGCGCGCGACATTGTGGCGGGCGAGCGTGGCGCGAATGTCGCTCAACAGATCGTGCGCCAGCATCTGGCGCGAAAACAGGCCGAGCAGGCCGAAGATCGGCGGGCTGACCTCCAGCGCCTTCTGCCAGGCGGCGAGTTCGCGCGCGGCGTAATCGAGCGCGAAGGCGCCGATTTCGGTCATCGCCAGCGCCCCGTCGGCGTCGCGCAGGAATTCGGCCGGGCTCAGCACGCCGAGCCGCGGATGGCGCCAGCGCGGGCTGGCCTCGAACCCGGCCACCGTGCGGTCCTGCAACCGCACCACCGGCTGGAACAGCACGAATATCTCGTTGCGCGACAAAGCGTGGCGCAGTTCCGAGCCGAGCGAGGCGCGCGTTTCGCGGGCGTTGCGCATCATGCGCTGGAACACGACGGAGCGGTCGCCGCCGCCCGCCTTGGCGCTGGCGAGCGCGATTTCCACCTCGCCGAACAGGTCGGACGCCTTGGCGTGCCGCGCCGCGTCGAACACGGCCAGGCCGACGCTGGCGGTCACCGACACTTCGCGGTCGCCGAAGCTGATCGGACTGGCGAGCTGCTTGCGCAGCCCGTCGCCGAAGGCGGCCAGATCGAACTCCGGCTCGCGCGGCAGAATGGCGCCGAAATGGTCGCCGCCGAGCCGCGCCAGCGTGTCGCCCGGCTTGAGGTCGCGCGCGGCGCGGCGGGCGATGGTCAACAGGGCCGAATCGCCGAACGACATGCCGTGCGCGGCGTTGATCGCCGCCAGCCGGTCGATGTCGAACAGCGCCACCACCAGCCCCGGCGAACCCGGCCGCCGCGCCGCCACCACCGCGCTCTCCAGCCGGTCGAAGAACAATTCCCGATTGGGCAGGCCGGTGAGATGGTCGTGGATCGCGTCGTGCAGGATGCGCTCGGCCGAGGCGCGGCTTTCGGTGACGTCCTCGAACGTGCCGATCACCCGGATCACGTCGCCGCTGGCGTCGAGCACCGGGCGCGCCTTCAACAGGAACCAGGTGTAATGCCCGTCGGCGCCGCGCAGGCGCAGATCGTGGCGGATGCGGCCCGAGCGTTGCAGCAGCAGGCCGTCGAGCGCGGCCGAATAGCGGTCGCGGTCGAGCGGGTGCAGCACTTCCAGCCAGCCGGCGGCCGGCCCCTCCAGCGCGCCGCGGCGCAGGCCGAGATGGCTCTCCGCGTCGCCGCTGACATAGATGCGGTCGGCGATGACGTCCCAATCGAAGATCGCATCGCCCGCCCCGGTCATCGCCAGCGCCCGCCGCTCCGCGTCGTCGCCCAGCGCCCGCAACGCCCCGCCGCCGGAGAAGGCGGTCTGCATGATGGTGAAGCCGATCAGCAGCACGATCAGCACCAGCCCGCCGATCAGCCCCGGCGAGGTGAGATCGTTGGTGACCTGCCCCAGCGCCGCCGCCGCCGCCGCCATCACCCAGACGCTGAGCAGGAACCAGGTCGGGATCAGCAGCACCGCGCGGTCGGAGCCGCGCCCCGCCAGCGTCAGGATCAGCAACAGCCCGATCGCCGCCACGCTGGCGATCGAGATGCGCGCGACCCCGGCGGCGACCGGGGGATTGTAGACCGACAGCCCGACGACGATCGCCATCGCCAGCATCCAGGCGAGCCCTATGTGCAGGAAGCGCGCGTGCCAGCGGCGCAGGTTGAGATAGGTGAACATGAACACGATCAGCGTCGCGCCGATCGAAGCCTCGATCGCGGCGCGCCAGATGCGCTCGGTGGCGTCGTCGAAATTGAACACTTTGCGCCAGAAGCCGAAATCGATGCAGACATAGGCGAACACCGCCCACGCCAAAGCCGCCGCCGCCGGGAACACCAGCACCCCGCGCACCACGAACACGATCGTCATGAACAGCGCCAGCAGCCCGGCGATGCCGATGACGATGCCGCGATAGAGCGTCAGGCTGGCGAGATTGGCCTTGTAGGCGTCCGGCTCCCACAGATAGATCTGCGGCAGCCTGGGCGTGCGCAGTTCCGCGACATAGGTGACGGTGGTGCCGGGATCGATGGTGAGCCGGAACGCGTCGGCCTCGGCGACGTCCTCGCGCTCGGGCGGGTTGCCCTGGCTGGCGGTGATGGTGGCGATCCGCGTCGAGCCGAGATCGGGCCAGACGACGCCCGAGCCGACGAAGCGGTAGTGCGGCGCGACCAGCAAGCGCGTCAGCTGCTCGTCGGAATCGTTGGTGAGCGCGAACACCATCCAGTTGGGATGCGCGCCGGCCTGAAGCGCGCCGACCTCGATCCGGCGCACGATATTGTCGGGGCCGGGCGCGGTAGACACCTGCAACTTGTCGCCGTCGCCGGAGAAATATTCGACCGCCGAGGCGAGGTCGATGGCGTCGTCGGTGGCCGCCAGGCGCACGATCTTGGTCACCGCCATCGCCGAGGAGCCGAGCGCGACGACGACGGCCAGCAGCGCCAGCAGCGCCGCGACCCGGCGCACGCCCGACAGGCCGCGAAAACAGCGAATGACGCCCGACGGCGAGCTAAACCCCACGCGGCGCCTCATGCTCCAGCAAGGCGTAGAGGACATGATCGCGCCACGCGCCGTCGATCTTGAGAAAAGCGCGGGCCAGACCCTCGCGCTGGAAACCGTTGCGTTCGAGCAAAGTCATCGAGGCGACATTCTCCGGCAGGCAAGCCGCCTCTATCCTGTGCAGGCGCAGCGTCGAGAACCCATAGCGCGTCGCCGCCGCCACGGCGCGCGTCATGCGGCCCCGGCCGGCGTATTTCGCCCCCATCCAATAGCCGAGCGTCGCCGCTTGCGCCACGCCGCGACGGATGCCGCCGATCGTCAGGCCGCCGAGCAGCGCGTCGGTCGCGGCGTCGAAGATGAAGAACGTGAACGATTCGTCGCGCGTCATGTCGTCGCTTTGCCGGCGCAGGCGGCGGCGGAAGGCGGCGCGGGTGAGATCGTCCTCGGGCCAGGTCGGCTCCCACGGCGTCAGGAAGGCGCGGCTTTCCGCGCGCAACTGCGCCCAGGCGGGAAAATCGGCCGAGATCGCGGGGCGCAAATAGAGGCCGTCGCCGCGGATCAGCGGCTCGGTCTCGGGCGCCCTCGTCAGTCGAAATAGCGACATGGTTTCGTTCTACGCCGCCGCGAGCCGGCGGGCGACTTTTTCCACAGTAAAAACCTTGCCCACCCGGCCGATCGCCGCCACCGTCGGCGCGGACGCCAGCATCGCCGCCCCGGCGCGCCGCACGTCGGCCGCCTCGATCCGGTCGATCCGCGCGATCGACTCTTCCAGCGTCAGCGTCCGGCCATAGGCGAACAACTGCCGCGCCAGCTGCTGCGCGCGCGCCCCCGGCTGCTCCAGCACGCTCAGCGTCGCGACCTTGAGCTGCGCCTTGGCGCGCGCCACCGCCGCCTCGTCGAGCCGCTGCGTCGCCTCGGCGACGCAATCGAGCGCCGCCGCCATCAGTTCGCCCGCGTCCTTCGCCGCGCAGCCGGCGTAGAAGCCGAACAGGCCGGAATCGGCGAACGACCAGTGGAACGCGTTGATGGCGTAGGCGAGCCCGCGTTTCTCGCGCACTTCCTGAAACAAGGGCGACGACATGCCGCCGCCGACCGCGGTGGCGAACACCTGCGCCGCGTCGTGGTCGGCCTCCCCTATCGCGCGGCCGGCGAAGGCGACGACGATATGGGTCTGTTCGAGCGCCTTCTTGGTCAGCCGCTCGCCGCCGGTGTAGAGCGCGGGCGCCGGCGAGGGCGCGGCGTCGGCGCCCAGGCCCGCCAGCACCGCCTCGGCGCGGGCGACGATCTCGTCGTGCTCGACCGCGCCGGCGGCGGCGACCACGGTCGCGCCGGCGCGATAATGGCGGCGCAGATAGCCGTCGATCGCGCCGCGGTCGAAACTCTCCACCGTCTCGCGCGTGCCCAGGATCGGCCGGCCGATCGCCTGATCGGCCCAGGCGGCGGCGCTGAGATGGTCGAACACGAGATCGTCGGGCGTATCCTCGACCGCGCCGATCTCCTGCACGATCACGCCCTTCTCGCGCTCCAGTTCCTGCGGGTCGAACCGGCTGTCGCAATAGATGTCGGCGATGAGGTCGAGCGCGAGGCCGGCGTCCTCCTTCAGCACATGGGCGAAATAGCCGGTCTGCTCGACGCCGGTCTCGGCGTTGAGGTCGCCGCCGACATTCTCGATCGCTTCGGCGATTTCGCGCGCGTTGCGCTTGGCCGTGCCCTTGAACGCCATATGTTCGAGCAGATGCGACAGGCCATGCTCCTGCTCGCGCTCGTGGCGCGAGCCGGCGGCGACGAACAGGCCGAGGGCTGCGGTGCGCAAATTCGGACTGGCGTCGGTGACGACGCGCAGGCCCGAGGGCAGCGTGGTGACGCGCACGCTCAAGCGCGCGCCCTCGCATGGGCGGCGACGTAATCGGCGACGGCGCGAGGGTCGTTGGGCAATCGCGCGACGCGCTCGCGCCGGCCGAGCAGATCGGCCAGATGCGCCGGCAAGGCCGGCCGCACGCCCGTCGCCTTTTCCACCGCATCGGGGAATTTGGCGGGATGGGCGGTCGCCAGCGCCACCACCGGCGTCGCGGGATCGCGTTGCAACGCCGCCCGCGCGGCGTGGACGCCGACCGCCGTATGCGGATCGATCAGCACGCCGCTTTCCTTGCACGCCCGCGCCATTTCCTGCGCGCATTCGTCCTCGGAGGCGCGGCGGGCGTCGAATTCGGCGCGGATCGCGCTCAACGCGTCGGCGGGAATCGCGAAGCCGCCGGACTGCTTGAGCGAGGCCATCAGCCCGCGCAGCCGCGCATCGTCGCGGCCGAGCCGCTCGAACAGCAGCCGCTCGAAATTGGACGACACCTGAATGTCCATCGACGGCGATTGCGTCGGCTTCACGCCCGCCGGCCGGTATTCGCCGGTCGCCAAGGCCCGCGCGAGAATGTCGTTCTCGTTGGTGGCGACGATCAGTCGCTCGACCGGCAACCCCATGCGCTTGGCCCACCAGCCCGCCAGCACATCGCCGAAATTGCCGGTCGGCACGGCGAAGGACACGCGCCGGTCGGGCGCGCCCAGCGAAACGGCGGCGGTGAAGTAATAGACGATCTGCGCCAGAATCCGCGCCCAGTTGATCGAATTGACGCCCGACAGCGACAGCCGGTCGCGGAAATCGAGATCGCCGAACAGGCTCTTCACGATGTCCTGGCAATCGTCGAACGAGCCGTCGATGGCGAGCGCGTGCACGCCGGGCTTGTCGACGCAGGTCATCTGCCGGCGCTGCACCTCGGACACGCGGCCATGCGGGAACAGGATGAACACGTCCGTCCGCTCGCCGCCGCCGAACGCCTCGATCGCCGCCGCGCCGGTGTCGCCCGAGGTCGCGCCCAGGATCGTGGCGCGCGCGCCCCGGTCGGCCAGCGCCCGGTTCATCGCCCGGCCGAGGAACTGCATGGCGAAATCCTTGAACGCCAGCGTCGGCCCGTGGAACAATTCGAGCAGGAACAGATTGTCGTCGAGCTGGGTCAATGGCGCGCGCGCGGCGTGGCGGAACTCGCGATAGGCGCCTTCCGTCATCGCGCCAAGCTCGGCGTCGCTCCAGGCGCCGGCGACGAAAGGCGCCATCACCGCGGCGGCGGCCTGCGCGTAAGGGAGACCGCTAAGCGCGCGGATCGCCGCCGGCGCGAAGGTGGGCGCAGCCTCGGGCGTATAGAGGCCGCCGTCGCGGGCGAGCCCGGAGAGCATGGCGTCCACAAAGGCCTGCCGCGGCGCCTGACCGCGCGTCGAGAGATAGTGCAAGGGCGAATTCCGTAATCGAGCGACGCGTGCTGTACCCCAGGACGGGCCGGCATGGAAATGGCGAGCTTGGCGCGCGGCGAACGAACCCGCGCAATTCAACTATAGGTTGCATTTCTGCGCAATACAGTTAATACGCGAGACGAGGCCGGGGCGATTCGCGCGAATCGTCGCGGCGGCGTCGCATCCGGAATGGAGCCGAGCGTCGGGGGGCGCTTTCATCCAAACTTAAGGTTCGACGCCCTACCATCGCCCCTTGGCGGGGGTGCGCGCGGAGGGCTGCATGAATTCCGACGCTGGCGAAACGAAGGTGGCGCTCGCCTCCCTCGTCAAGATGATCAACCTGCTCGGCGCCGAAATGCTGGTCGGCAAATATCGCGAGGATGTCGACGTGTTCGAATCCTGCGTGCGGGCGAAATTGTTCGCCCATGTCGCGGGCGTCACCCCCGAGGAGACCGCCGCCGGCGTCGCGCTGGCGCAGAGCCTGGTCGACCCGGTGCTGCGGCAATTGCGCGAGCGCGTCCGCAACCTGCACGCCGCCGAGGCCGCCGCGATGGCCGAACAGGCGACCCTCGCCCACCGCCTGAACTGAGCCTTACACCACGTCGCGAGGATGAAGACCTTTCCGCGGGCTCGCCGTCATGGCCGGTCTTGTCCCGGCCATCCACGCCGTCCCGCCGTCGTTCACGTTGAAAAGCAAATTCTACTGTACGTGCAATATCTTTGGCGATCCAATTTCACAGCGGCGTGGATGCCCGGGACAAGCCCGGGCATGACGAACCCGACCCGCTCACGAGTCATTCTCTCTGAGAACGGGTATTACCCCGCCAGCCCGAGCAAGGCGCGCGCCTCGCGCCACGACGCCACCGGCCGCTCGTAGCGCTCGCATAGCTCAACCACCCGCCGCACCAGCGCCGCGTTCGACGGCGCGAGCCTGTCGCGGTCGAGCCGCACATTGTCTTCGAGCCCGGTGCGGGCATGGCCGCCCTTGGC
>JAGWRL010000223.1 GCA_028876585.1 Pseudomonadota bacterium
ACAAGGAGAAGGTCTGGCGGCTGCCGCTCGCCGCACCGCAGGCGCGCGGCAAGGCGCTGGTGAACCTGCTGCCGCTGTCGGAGAACGAGCGCATCACCTCCATCCTGCCCTTGCCGGAGAACGAGGAGACGTGGGGCGAGCTCGACGTCGTCTTCGCCACCAAGGCGGGGACGGTTCGGCGCAACAAGCTCTCCGACTTCATCCAGGTGAACCGCAACGGCAAGATCGCCATGAAGTTCGAGACGCCGGAGGAGGCGATAGTCGGCGTGCAGCCGTGCACCGAGGCCGACGACGTGCTGCTGACAACGGCGGCCGGGCAGTGCATCCGCTTCCCGGCCAGCGACGTCCGCGTCTTCAAGGGCCGCGATTCCACCGGCGTCCGCGGCATCGCGCTGGCGGAAGGCGACAGCGTCATCTCGATGGCGATCCTGCGTCACTTCGAGGCGACCGCCGACGAGCGCAGCGCCTACCTCAAGATGAGCCGCGCGGTGCGTGGCGAAGGCGAGGCCGAGGGGCAGGTCGCCGACGACGAGGAGGCCGGTGCCAACGGCGGCGAGCTCGACCAGGAGCAGTACGCCACCATGGGCGCGGCCGAGCAGTTCATCCTGACGGCGTCGGAGAACGGCTACGGCAAGCGCACGTCGTCGTTCGAGTACCGGGTGACCGGGCGCGGCGGCAAAGGCATCGTCGCGATGACGGTCAACGCCCGCAACGGCAAGCTGGTCGCCTCGTTCCCGGCCGAGGACGGCGACGAGGTGATGCTGGTGACCGACGGCGGGCAATTGATCCGCTGCCCGGTCGAGGGGATTCGCATTTCCGGCCGCGCCGCGCAGGGCGTGATCGTGTTCGACACCGCCGACCACGAGCGGGTGGTTTCGGTCGAGCGCATCTCGGAGCCGGAAGGCGAGGCGGAGTAGACGCGGCGAAAGCCTGGCGATTCCGTGGCGCCGGCCGGGTTCGATTCCCGGCGGCGCGGACTGACGCGGCCTGATTCACCCCGCGTAAAGGTTAGCGGCGTCGTAAGTTCGCCCGCCTTGCAAGCCCTTTCCTTTACGAACTCCCGTTCCCCCCGCCCAAATCGTGACATTCGTGCAACATGGGTTGACGAAAGGGGGCGGGAGCAGGGCGGAGGTCACAATTTCGATTTCGGGCGCCGGGGGCTTTGGTTATGGTCCTGACTGTGAACGGGAGCTTCCCGGTCGCGAGTCGGACGGCGACGCTGGGCATCGGGGGGGACCTCGAAAAGGCGGCAAGGTTCGAAGTCATCGGGAAGAAGGGTCGCTCTCCAAAAGGCCAAAAGCCTCAAGGGGGGTGGGAGCAAAAAGACCCAGGTCCCATCGAAATGTTTTTTTGGAGGTCCACAAATGACGCTCATCAAGAGCCTGCTTCTGGGATCGGCCGCCGGCATCGTCGCCGTCGCGTCCGCCCAGGCCGCCGATCTGCCGACCCGCAAGGGCCCGGTCGCGGCTGAATACGTCCGCGTTTGCTCGATCACCGTCGCGGGCGCGCCCGTCGTCGGCTTCGTGCTGCCCGGCTCCGACACCTGCTTCAAGCTGTCCGGCTACGTCACGGGCCAGGTTGAAGGCGGCAATCTCAAGGTCGGCCACAACGTCGCCTACGCTCCGAACACGAGCGTGCAGAACAACGTCGGCACCTTCGGCCGCGACTCGTTCGGCATGACGACCCGCGCCAACCTGACCTTCGACGCGGTGTCGAACACGGCTTACGGCCCGTTGGTCGCCCATGCTGAATACCAGCTCAACCACTCCGGCGGCTTCGACAGCCTGAGCTCGGTGGGCTCGGACGGCGGCCTCAACCGCGCGTACGTCACCTGGGCCGGCCTGACCGCTGGTAAGATCGACTCGTTCTTCTCGTTCACCGGCGGCGGTCTCGCCTGGGCGAACTTCTTCTCGCCGGATCGCAAGGGTTACGCGCAGCCCGACGTGCTGGCCTACACCGCCAGCTTCGGCGGCGGCTTCGCGGCGACGATCTCGTTGGAAGACCCCTACGCTCCGACCGTGGCCGGCGTCGCGGTCGATCCGGGCACCTACCAGGGCTATCTCGGCTCGGCGGTTGAGGGCGGCATGCGCTTCCCCGACATCGTCGGCGCGTTGAGCGTGCACCAGGCTTGGGGCGCGGCGCAGATTTCGGGCGTCGCTCACAACATCCGCGCGACCTCGCTGCAGGGCGACGGCGCGACCCTCGATCGTTGGGGCTTCGCGGTTGACGCGGGCGTGTCGTTCAACATCCCGAGCATCGCGGGCGCCACGGTCGGCTTGACCGGCGCTTGGTCGCGCAATGCGGTGTGGTACTCGGGTCTGCCGGACGGCATGTGGGGTGAAAACGGCGCGGTCAACGGCAACGGCCAGGCGATGGCGATTGGCGACGCGTTCGCCAATGGCGACGGCACCTGGGCGACCCCGACCGCTTGGTCGATCAGCGGCTGGGCGCAGTTCCAGGTCAACCCGCAGGTCAGCCTCGGCGTGGAAGGTTCGTACGGCCAGATCAACTGGACCGGCCAGCTTCCGGTGTCGATGCTCTCCGACTCGCGCAGCTTCATCGTCGGCGCGGTCGCTCACTACGATCCGGTCAAGAACCTCGACTTCGAGTTCGAACTGCTCTACCAGGGCACCACGACCACGATGCCGACGGGCTACATCGCTGGCAACGGCGTGACCACGACGGCGAACTGGCAGGGTCAGGCGAACGGCTTCGCCGGCCGCTTCGAAGTCACCCGCTCGTTCTGATCGGCTGATCTGAAAGCTTAAAGAGGGCCCGGAGCGAAAGCTCCGGGCCCTTTTCGTTGGCGTGCGCCGCACGCCGTTGGCTTGCTACGCCGCGCCCGTCTCGCGCCGAAGCGACAGGCGCAACGCAAAACGCCCTCGCCGGGAAACCGGCGAGGGCGTCTTTTTGGGCTCGTCTGGCGCCGCCTTGCGGCGGCGCGCGGCTCTTACTTGAGCGCGGACGAGACTTCCGAGAACTCGGCCGACAGCTTGGTGCCGAGGTTGGTCAGGATCGTGACCAGCGCGATCGCGATCAGCGACGCGATCAGGGCGTATTCGATGGCGGTGGCGCCGGACTCGTTGGCGACGAAGCTCTTGAACTTAACCAGCATAGTATCGCTCCAAATTTGATGCGTTGGGCTTTGCCTCTCGTCGAGCTTTCGCTCAGTCTCGCTCGACTTGGCGTCCCGACCCTTGCAACATGACGTAACGTCGAACGTAAGGCAAGACCAAGTGCGAGTTGGTGGCGATGTGACGGGTGGTATGATTTACGATCTATGATATGAAAGTAACATTAATATGTATTGATGATTCGTTAATATTTGATGAAAACCTATTAATATTGAAAAAGCCGGCCTCGCCTGCGATATTTCGCGTGACGAGCCGGCTCGGAATTAGGAAGAGAAAAGTGGTTATCCGTGCGTTACTTCAGCGCGCTGCTGACTTCGGAGAAGTAGCTGCTGAGCTTCGTGCCGATGCCGGTCAGCGCCGTGATGATGGCCATGCCGATAAAGGAGGCGATCAAGGCGTATTCGATCGCCGTCGCGCCGCTTTCGTCGTGCGCCAGGTCTTGCATGGTTTTCGTCATTCCAGCTTCCCCGCCCGCCGCTTATCAAGCTCGCCTCAACGTAAGCGACCCTGACGGCTCCAGATTGAGAAAACCTTGTCGCGATCGCAGAGTAACCCTACCCGCGTTCACGAATGCGGCGGCGCGGTGAAGCGGCCGTTAACGTCCGTGGCGAAGCCCTCAGCCGCCCGCCGCCTCGACCGCCGCGATCGCCGTCATGTTGACGATGCCGCGCGCGGTCACCGAAGGCGTCAGCACATGCGCCGGTTTGGCCGGACCGATCAGGATCGGGCCGACCGGCAGCGCGTTGGCGATCACGCGCGTCAGTTGCAGCGCGGTGCTGCCGGCGTCGAGATTGGGGAAGATCAGCACATTGGCCTCGCCGTCGAGCCGGCAGTCGCCGCTGACGCGCGCGCGGGCGAGCGTCGACAGCGCCGTGTCGGCCTGCATCTCGCCATCGACTTCGAGTTCGGGCGCGCGTTCGCGCAGCAGCGCCAGCGCCGCCCGCATTTTTAGCGCCGAGGGCGTGTTGGCCGAGCCGAAATCGGAATGCGAGATCAGCGCGATCTTCGGCGTCACGCCGAACCGGCGCACGTGATGGGCGCAGGCGACGGTCATGTCGGCGATTTCCTGCGCGCTCGGATCGTAGCGCACGTGGGTGTCGGCGAGGAAATAGGCGCCGGTGGCGGCGATCACCAGCGACAGCGCGGCGAAATCCTTGTGGCCGGGCGCGAGGCCGACGATGTCGCGGATGTGTTTCAGGCGCGATTCGAACCGGCCCTCCAGCCCGCACAGCAACGCGTCGACATCGCCGCGATACAGCGCCAGCGCGCCGATCACCGACGGCGAAGTGCGCACCACGGTTTTCGCGACGTCGGGCGTCACGCCCTTGCGGCCCGCCACTTTGAGGTAATCGGCGACATAGTCGCGATAGCGCGGGTCGCTGCGCGGATCGACCACCTCGAAATCGCGCCCCGGCTTGAGCGCCAGGCCGTAGCGGCGGATGCGCTCCTCGATGATCTCCGGCCGGCCGATCAGCACCGGCTCGGCGATCCGCTCCTCCAGCACGACCTGGGTCGCGCGCAGCACGCGCTCGTCCTCGCCCTCGGAATAGATCACCCGCTTCATCGCCTCGCGCGCCTTGGCGAACAGCGGCTTCATCATGAAGCCGGAGCGGAACACGAAGCGGCCGAGCTTGTCGGCATAGGCGTCCATGTCGGCGATGCCGCGCCGGGCGACGCCGGTCTCCATCGCCGCGCGCGCGACGGCGGGGGCGATCCGCAGCATCAGGCGCGGGTCGAACGGGCTGGGAATCAGCGACGTGCGGCCGAACAGCGCCGCCTCGCCGCCATAAGCGCGGGCGACGACGTCCGAGGGCGTCTCGCGCGCCAGCGCCGCGATCGCGGTGACGGCGGCCTTCTTCATCGCCTCGTTGATCGCCGTCGCGCCGACATCGAGCGCGCCGCGGAAAATATAGGGAAAGCACAGGACGTTGTTGACCTGATTGGGATAATCGGAGCGGCCGGTGCAGATCATCGCGTCGGGGCGGGCGGCGACGGCGAGTTCGGGCATGATCTCGGGCGTCGGATTGGCGAGCGCGAGAATCAGCGGATCGCGCGCCATTTTGGCGAGCAGTTCAGGCTTCAGCACGCCGCCGGCGGACAGGCCGAGGAAAATGTCGGCGCCGTCGATCACGTCGGCGAGCGTGCGCGCCTCGGTCGCCTGCGCGAAGGCCGCCTTCCATCGGTCCATCAGCTTTTCGCGCCCCAAATAGACGACGCCTTCGAGGTCGCAGACGAAGATGTTTTCGCGTCGCGCGCCCAGCGACACCAGCAGATTGAGCGAGGCGAGCGCCGCCGCGCCGGCGCCGGAGCAGACGATTTTCACCTCGCCGATCGTCTTGCCGGCGATCTCCAGCGCATTGGTCACGGCGGCGGAGACGATGATCGCGGTGCCGTGCTGGTCGTCGTGGAACACGGGGATGCCCATGCGGGCCTTCGCCTTCTCCTCGACCTCGAAACACTCCGGCCCCTTGATGTCCTCCAGATTGATGCCGCCGAACGTCGGCTCCAGCGCGACGATGATGTCGACCAGCCGATCGACGTCGGTCTCGGCGACCTCGATGTCGAACACGTCGATGCCGGCGAATTTCTTGAACAGGACCGCCTTGCCCTCCATCAC
>JAGWRL010000224.1 GCA_028876585.1 Pseudomonadota bacterium
CCGGCCGCGCCGCGACATCGCGGCTGCAAAGCCCCGCGATTTCAAAACCTTCTATGCTGTGGTAGGCGCGCGCGTGGCTGAGGCCCATATTGCCGAGGCCGACGACGAGAACGCGAACCTGCATGACCTTCTCCCCGCGCGGTGGCTCTCACGCCTGGAACAGATCGCGCGCGAAGCCGGTTTTGTCGAACACAAAATCGCGGCTCGCTTCCAGTTCGCCGCGTAATTTGGCGACATCGTAGCCGATGAGCGCGCCGCGCCATTTTTTCACCACGCCGGCGCAGAGCACCGTCGCCACGTTGGAGCGGTCCATCAGCGTGACGACCGCGCCGACCGCGTTGTTGAGCGGCGCGACATTGAGCGCGTTGGCGTCGAGCAGCACGATGTCGGCGTCCTTGCCGGGGGTGAGCGAACCGGTGACGCGGTCGAGCTTCAGCCCCTTCGCGCCGCCGATGGTGGCGAGCTTCAGCGCGTCGAGCGACGACATCAGTTTGGGGTAATCCTTGCCTTGCAGCGCCAGTTCGTTGGCGAGCATCCGTTGCAGCGAGAGCACGCTGCGCATCTGCGTGAACATGTCGGCGGTCATCGTGCATTCGACGTCGCTCGACAGCGAGGCGCTGAGGCCGCGGTCGATCACGGTCTGAATCGGCGGCGTCCCATGCCGCATATGCATCTCGATCGGGCAGGAGATCGAGACATGCGCGCCGGCGTCGGCCGCCGCCTTCCAGCCGGTCTCGCTCATGCCGGTCATGTGGATGAAGAAGCAATCGGGGCCGAACTGGCCCGAGGTCGCCAGCGCATCGAAGGTCGGCTGCATGCCGAACGTTCCCACCACATGCAGCGCGATCGGCAGCGACAATTCGCGCCCGATCTTCCAGGCCTGCTCATAGCCGGGCAGGTAGATTTCGCCGCCCATGAACATCGACAGCATCTGGTCGCCGCTGGCGAAATATTGCTCGCGCAGCCGCCGCGCGTCGCCGGGATATTTGGTCTGCTCGCCCCAGCCCTCGAAATAGCCGAACACCGCGCGCCGCCCGGCCGCCTTCAGCCCGGCGATCGCCGCATCGGAATGTTCGGGCGAATGGTGGATCTGGCTGACGTCGAGCACGGCGGTCACGCCGGCGTCGATCTGGGCGATGCCGCCGAACAGTTCGTTGATGTAGACGTCTTCCGGCCGATAGGCCTGGCTCAGCTTCAGCAGCACGGATTCATAGTAGTTGTTGGCGCTTTCCGGCCGGCCGTCGTTGATGAGGATGGCGTCGGCGAGCGCGCCGCGCAGCGCCGTCTCGAACTGATGATGATGGGTGTCGATGAAGCCGGGCATGACAATATGCCCGCTTGCGTCAATCACGGCGGCGTCGGCGGCGTCGATCGAGGCGCCGACCTGAACGATTTTCGCGCCTTCGATCAGGACATCGCCGACGGCGAAATTGCCGATCTGCTCATCCATCGAAACGACCACGCCGCCTTTGATCAGCGTTCGCCGGCCCTTCTGGCCGACGCCCTCGGGCGGCGCGGCGGCGGCGCCGAATTTCGCCTCAAGATGAACGGCGGCGGCGAGCCGCATCGGCGGCGGCGGCGGCGACGCCATGAAGCTCGGCGCCTCGCCGCGCGCGGCGGCGATTTCGCACATCTGGCACATCGGTTCCTCCCCGGAGATTTTTGCGGCGTCGCGGCCGGCCGCCGCAACGTCTCACGCCGTCGGCCCGCCCGTCAAACCCATCGGCCGCGCGGGGCGCTGGTTGTTTGTTTGAATGGATCGTCGCGCGAGGCCCGCCGGCGAGGCCGGCGGCAAAGCGGCGCGCCCCTGCTTGGTTGAAACGATCCGCGGCCTGATCAGAGCTTCGTCGCCAGACCAACGCTGTCGTGACGAATTGTTCTCGGCCCGACACGCCGGGTATAGGTTCACCCGCAGTTCGACCCGAACGCGCCACGCTGTTGTCGCAAGGCGGCGTCAGCGCTTCCGGCGACGGCGAAGTCGCCGGAGGTTTGCGAACAGACATACCCACGACGGGCGCGGCCTGCCTCCAGACCTCCGCCCGCTTCATGGTTGACCGCTGGCGCCGCAGTGCGACGATCCAGCAGCCTGTCGCCGGCCCGGGTCCGGAAGGGTCCGGACCCGGCTTTTGGCAGCCTGCGCGACTAGGCTTTGCTCACCTGCTGGCGCAGCGGCAAGGCGCGTATGCGCTTGCCCGTGGCGGCGAACACCGCGTTGAGCATCGCCGGCGCGACCGGCGGCACGCCGGGTTCGCCGACGCCGCCGAGCGGGACGTCGTAGCCATGCGGCACGATATGCACATGCGTCTCGCGCGGCGCGTCGCCGATGCGCAACACCTGATAATCGTCGAAATTGCTCTGCTGGACCTTGCCGTCCTTGAACGAGATTTCCGACATCATGGCGACGCCCAACCCCATGATCACGGCGCCTTCCATCTGCGAGCGGACGCGATCGGGATTGACGGTCGGGCCGCAGTCGATGGCGACGTCGACGCGCGGGATCTTGATGGCGCCCTTTTCATCGACCGCCACTTCGACCACGGTCGCGACATAGGTCACGAAGCTGCGGTGCACCGCCAGACCCAGACCGTGGCCCTTGGGCAGGGTGCGCCCCCATCCCGCCTTCTCGGTCGCGAGTTCGACGACGGCGCGCAACCGCGCCGTATCGACGGGATAGACCTCCGGGTTTTCGCCGTAATCCCAGAACTCCTTCACCTTGCCCTTGACGTCGAAGATGCGCGGCGGGCCGATCAGATCGAGGACGAAAGCCTTCTGGTCCTTGCCGGCGGCCATGGCCAGTTCCGCGGCGAAGGACTGGATCGCGAAGGCGTGCGGAATATTGGACACCGAGCGGAACCAGCCGATCTTGGTGTGCGCTTCCGCCTCGCCGTTCTCGATCGAGACATTCGCGACGTTGAACGGATTGTCGGTCAGGCCCATGCCCTGTTCGAGCGGCACCTCGTGCTTGGGATCGGGCATGAACAACGAGAAGATCGTCGGCGCGACGCTATTATGGCGCCAGGCGATCACCTTGCCGTCCTTGTCGAGCCCGGCCTCCAGATGCTCGGCCGAGACGGTGTGGTAGAAGCCGTTGTGGATGTCGTCCTCGCGCGTCCACACCACCTTCACCGGCTTGCCGCCGATGCCCTTGGAGACCAGCGCCGCCTCGACGGCGAAATCCGGCTTCGACCGGCGCCCGAAGCCGCCGCCGAGCAAGGTCACATGCACGGTGACGTCCTCGGGCTTGAGGCCGAGATATTTGGCGACGAGATCATGCGCGGCCTGCGGGCTTTGCACGCTGGTCCACACTTCGGCTTTGCCGTCGACGATCTGACAACTGGCCGCGGGAGGCTCCATGGTCGCGTGGGCGATGTGGGGAATGTAGTAATCGCCCTCGACCTTCTTGTCGGCGCTGGCCATGGCGGCGGCGAAATCGCCTTCCTTGCGCAGCGACACGCCGGGTTTGCGGGCGGTCTCCTCCATCGCCGCGCGATAGGCGGCCGAATCGTAGCTCGCGTGCGGGCCGTCGTCCCACTTGATGACCAGCGCGTCGCGCGCCTTCATCGCCGCCCAGGTGTTGTCGGCGACCACGGCGATGCCGCCCGAGGGCTGGAACGCCAGGGGATAGGAAGGCGCCGGCATTTCGACGATCTGCACGAAGCCCGGCACCTTCTTGGCCGCGCTGTCGTCGAACGAGACGACTTTGCCGCCCATCACCGGCGGCCGCGCGATCACCGCATATTTCGTCCCGGGCAGGCGGACGTCCTGGCCGTATTTGGCGCGGCCGGTCGAGATGTCGAAGCCGTCGACGATATTGGTCCCGTCCTTGCCGATGTAGCGGAATTTCGACGGGTCCTTCAGCCGCAGCTTGTCGGTCGCCGGCACGTCCATCTTGGCGGCGTCGGCGGCGAGTTCGCCGTAGGACAGTTTCTTGCCCGACGATTTGTGGATGATCTCGTTGTTGGACGCCTCGACCTCGGCGACCGGGACGTTCCAGCGCTTCGCGGCGGCCTCTTCGAGCATCATGCGGGCCGCGGCGCCGACTTGACGCATCGGCTTGATGAAATGGCGGGTCGAGCGCGAACCGTCGGTGTCCTGGTTGCCGTATTTGGCTTCATTGCCGGTCGCCTGCTCGATCTTGACCTTCGACCAGTCGGCTTCGAGTTCGTCGGCGACGATCAGCGGAATGCCGGTGCGCACGCCCTGCCCCATTTCCGAGCGATGGCAGACGATCGTCACCGTCCCGTCCGGCGCGATCGAGACGAAGGTGCGCGGATCGTTGACGGTGCCGTGCGGCATGCCGTCGGCGCCCCATTTCGCCTCGTCGGCGAGCGCGACGCGCATCGGCGCCATCGAGACGGCGAGCACGAGGCCGCCGGTGGCGAACAGGCCCTGCAGAACGCCGCGTCGGCTGACGTTCTCGATGCCCGACGGCGCAAGTTCACGAAGAATCTTGGTCATGTCACGCTCCCGAGGCTTGCTTGATGGCGGCGCGAATGCGTTGATAGGTGCCACAGCGGCAGATGTTGCCGTACATGGCGTTGTCGATCTCGGCGTCGCTGGGATGCGGCGTCTGCTTCAACAGCGCGGCGGCCTGCATGATCTGGCCGGCCTGGCAATAGCCGCATTGCGGCACGTTCTCCGCCCGCCACGCCTTTTGCACGGGGTGATCGCCCTGCGGGTCGAGGCCCTCGATGGTCGTGATCGACTTGCCGTTGGCGTCGCTGACCGTGGTCCGGCAGGCGCGCACCGCCTCGCCGTCGACATGCACCGTGCAGGCGCCGCAGGCGGCGACGCCGCAGCCGAATTTGGTGCCGGTGAGGCCCAGTTCGTCGCGCAGATACCAGAGCAGCGGCATGGATGGATCGCCGTCGAACTTTTGCGCCTGGCCGTTGACGTTCAGAGTGAACATGTTTCACCTCCCTGTGAAAACCGGCTGCTGGCAGCCGTCGGCAAATTACTTTGCGAGCTCATAAAGCCCGTAGTCCTGAGACGGCCGCGCTATTCCGCGCCGGTGACGTTGGCGATCAGCGGCAGCGACACCATCGACATCTCGTCGGGGTCATGGATGTAGCCGACGCGGAACAGTCCGTTGATCGCATGCCGGCCGGGCTTGGTCGCCCGCAGGCCGACCGTGAAGACGAGCGTATCGTCCTCGGCCGTCGCGCGCACCACCTTGTTTTCGAACGCGACGCCCTCGTCCCAGGAGGACAGCGAACCCACCCGGTTATTGTAGGCTTTGAGAATGCGGAAGCCGTCGCGGATCTTCAGGGTCACGCGCATCACCGCCGGCTCGCCGACCTTGGCGGTGACGTCGCTGACATTGACGACATAAGCGGGCGGCTCATCGGCCAGCACGGGCGCCCCGGCCGACGCGCCGAGCGCCGCCGCCATCAAAGCCGCGACACGAAACCCCGCGCGCTGGGCGATTGGAAAGCGTAGCATCATCCGGCTCCCGTGGCTTTAAGGCGGTCTTTCGACCGCGATGGCCAGCCGCCGTAGACGGCGGCTGGCGGGCCGAAGCTTGCGCTTCGGCGGCTTCGGCGCGGAACGCCTACTTGTTGACGGCGAACACCCAGACGACGCCGCCCTGCGGGACGTCGGCGTTCCAACCCACCAGTTCGGCCATCAGGCTCTGCTGGAAGGCGGGGTCGACGCCCCAGCCGGACGCCACCGCGATATACTGGGTGCCGTTGACTTCGTATGACGACGGCGGCGCCATGATGCCGGAGTTGGTGCGGAAGTGCCACAGCTCCTCGCCGGTCTTGGCGTCGTAGGCGCGGAACATGCGGTCATTGGTGCCGCCGGCGAACAACAGGCCGCCCGCGGTGGTCAGCACCGAACCCCAGTTCATCGAGTTCGAGTACAGATCGCGCCAGGCGCGCTTGCCGGTGTTGACGTCATAGGCCTGCAATTCGCCGAAGAAACCCGCCTTCGTATCGACCGAGTAGTTGAAGTCGGGAACCGCGACGCCCGTCCACCATTGACCCAGAACCCGCTTCTCGACCTTGCCTTCGAAGTTGTTGCAGTGGTTCTCGTTCGAGGGAATGTAGACCATGCCGGTCTTGGGGTTATACGCCTCGAACGGCCAGTCCTTGCCGCCCCACAGGCCGGGGCAGAACATCGCCTTCTTGCCCGTGGCGGGCTTGTGGGCGAGGTCGACGTCCGGCCGGCCGGTCTTGGGGTCGATGCTCTTGAACACGTTTTGCGGAACGTAAGCTTCCGATTTCAGGTAGCTGATCGCGCCGTCGTCGCCGCGCCCGAGCCAATAGAGATAGCCGTTGCGTTGCGGCGACAGCAGCCCCTTGGTCGTCTTGCCGTCGTTCTGGAAATCGACCAGCATCGGCGCGTTCATCGCGTCCCAGTCCCACGATTCGTTCTGGTGGTACTGGAAGTGGCTCTTGATCTTGCCGGTGTCGCCGTCGAGCGCGAGCGTCGAGGAGGTGTAGAGGTTGTCGCCGGGCCGCTGATCGCCGAACCAGGGCGAGGCGTTGCCGGTGCCCCAATAGACGGTGTTGCTGTCGGGATCGTAGTTGCCGGTCATCCAGGTCGAGGCGCCGCCGGTCTTCCAGGTGTCGGCCTTCTCCCAGGTCTCGGCGCCGGGTTCGCCGGGGGCGGGAATGGTGTAGGTCTTCCACGCCGGCTTGCCGGTCTCCGCGTCGAACGCCGCCACGAAGCCGCGCACGCCGAACTCGCCGCCCGCCACGCCGACGAGCACCTTGCCCTTCACCACCAGCGGGGCCATCGTCATGTAATAGCCGGTCTTCCAATCCTCGACCTTGGCTTCCCAGGCGACCTTGCCGGTCTTGGCGTCCAGCGCCACCAGCACCGCGTCGAGCGCGGGCAGGAACACCTTGTCGCCATAGAGCGCGACGCCGCGGCTGGTGTTGTGCAGCGCGCTGAAGCCTTCCGGCAGCTTGCGCTTGTAACGCCACAGGAAATCGCCGGTCGTGGCGTCGAGCGCCATCACCTGGCTATAGGGCGTGGCGACGAACATCACGCCGTTGTTGACGATCGGCGGCGCTTCGTGGCCGGAATCGACCCCGGTCGAGACGCTCCACACCGGCGTCAGGCCCTTGACGTTGTTCGTATTGACCTGATCGAGGGCGCTGTAGCTCCAGCCCTGGTAATTGCCGCGGGTCATCAGCCAGTTCTGCGGCTCCGGGTTTTTCAGACGCGCGTCGGTCACCGGGCTGTAGTCGGCGGCGGCGGCCGTTCCCAGCGCGCCCGCCAGCATCAGCGCGGCCAAGCTGGTCGAAATATGCAGCTTCCTCATGTTTCCCTCCTCCGTGGATTATGTTTTTCGCACTTCGCCTCAGCCGGACATCAAAACCCTTCCGGCGAAAGTAGGTCAGGCCGGATCGACGCCAAGGCGGGCCGTAAAGGCGCCGGCGACGATCAGCAGGCCATTTTCGGACTTCAACGGCAGCGCGGCCAGATGGCGCGGGGCCGGCCCAAACAACAGTTCAGCATTATTCTTCGGGTCGTAAGTCGAACCATGGCAGGAACAGACGAAAGCCTTGCGCTCGGCCGACCACATATTGACCGGACAGCCCTGATGCGTGCAGACGCCGGAATAGGCGACGACCCCGTCGGCGGCGTGCGCGCGGGTCTCGTCGCTGAGGCCCTCCTCGCCGACGCGCGCCACGATTATCAGATTGAGCCGCGATTCGTCGCGCACGAGGCCCTTCGGATCGGCGGGAAAGGCCTGCGCTTGCGGCCCGCCCAGCTCTAGATCCTCGACACGAACCGGCTTGCCCTCGTGGGGGCCGTCAAAGAAAACCAGATGGTCGCCGATCTGCGGCCGCATCGAGGCCGGATCGACCGGATCGTCGGCGCGCGCCCCCGTAACCGCCCACGGCGTCAGGGCGAGAATGGCTTTCAACAAGCCGCGCCGCCCGACACGCCAACCCCCCTGCAAGCTTCGCTCTTGCATCTTTGCGTTCCCATCCCCTGTATTGGCCAAAAGTCTATGCCGATCACACGATCGATGTCTAGCCCCTTGTTGCGTGTTTTTTCGAAATAGATCGGTTCATTTGTAGTCTTTGTTGCGATAACAAAAAACGTTCTCGCGCGTGAGTCATGTTAACGACATTACAACCACTTAGCCGAAGGACAGCGACAGCGTTATATGAAATAGTGATCGCAACGAATCGACGCACAACTGCACGGCATCTCGCTGCGGCCCGAATTCCCGCCTGAGTTGTCGCGGTCCTGGTCGGCGCCGACTTTCGCAGCCAGGCTCGTTCCGCCTCACCATATTGGCCGTCATCCCGCGGCCGCCCGTCGCCAGCATCGCGCAAGTCGGCGGTCTTAGGGTCCGGCGCCGTCGCGCGGAGACGGCGGCGATTCAGGGCGTCATGGCGGCTTTCAAACCACGGTGTCGGCGATGAGCGATCCCGATCCGGCCGCGCCCGCCCCGCGCACGCTCAACGTCATCTTCTGCGTCGATTGCTCGGGCTCGATGGCCGGCGAACGCATCGGCGCGGTGAACGCGGCGCTGCGGTCGATCCTGCCGGCGCTGCGTCGGGCGGCCGAAGGCGATCCCGGCGTCGAAATCCTCGCGCGCGTGCTGGCTTTCGCCGACAAGCCGCAATGGCGGGTCGCGGGCGAAATGAGCCAACTCGTCGCCGGCGGCGAGACCAATCTCGGTCTGGCGCTGCGCGAGCTTGGCGAAGCGCTTTCCTCGATCGACGCGCTGACGCCGGCGGTGGCGATCCTCGTCTCGGACGGATTGCCGACCGACGACGGCGAAGCCGGCCTCGCCGCGTTCGCGCGCCGCCCGCACGCCGCCGAAGCGCTGCGGATCGCCGTCGCCGTCGGCTCCGACGCCGACATCGACCTGTTGCAGGCTTTTGGCGCGCGACTGCCGCCGCTGCTGGCGCATAATCCCGCGATGCTGCGCGGTCAGATCGAGTGGGCGACGGCCGCGCTGGTCACGGCCGCCGCGTCGCCGGCCGGCGTCGAGATGCAGGCGCTCGCCGCCGCGGCGGCCAGGCGCAACGAACAGATCGGCGAGAGATTATGGTGAGGGCGCGCGCGGCGCGCGGCTGGCTGGCGCCGGTTTCGGCCGCCGAACGGATGGCCGCGATGGAGTTCAACGCGGAGGATCGCGAAATGATCGCGGTTCTGCGCGGCGTGGTCGATCGGCGCGGAATCGCCGCGCTCGCCAACCGCCGCATGCTCGTCGGCCTGCTGCGCGATCATCTGCCGGAGCGCGCGCGGGCGATCCGGCTGTTGATGACGGCTTATGACGGCGGCGCCAGCGCGGCTTTCGCGCAGCATCCGACGCTCGAACCCGAGGCGCTGGAAAGCCAGGCCCGCTCGCTGACCGGCGAAACCGGCCTGCGCGACGACCTCGCGCGCTGGGCGGTGGGAATCTGGGCGGCGGCGCTCACCCCGCTTACGCCCGAGCCGCCGCCCGCGC
>JAGWRL010000225.1 GCA_028876585.1 Pseudomonadota bacterium
GTAGTGCAGCGGGATGCGCATGTCTTCCAGGCGCAGCGCCTTGAGCGCCTTGAAGCCGAACACGTTGCCGATGATCGACGAGGTCAGGTTCGGGATCGAGCCTTCCTCGAACAGGTCGATGTCGTAGGCGATGTGCGCGATGTACTCGCCGTCGCGGCCCGGCACCGGGTCCACCCGGTAGCACTTGGCCTGGTAGTGGTCGTAGGCGGTGAGGCGGTCGGTCCACACGACGGTCCAGGTCGCGGTCGAGGATTCGCCCGCCACCGCCGCCGCCGCCTCGACCTCGTCGACCCCGTCCTGCGGCGTGATGCGGAACAGCGCGATCACGTCGGTGTCCTTGGGCGCGTAGTCGGGCTCCCAATAGCCCATCTTGCGATATTCCATCACGCCCGAGCGATAGCGGTCCTTGCCGGTGACGGTCTGCGAAGCCTGGATGTTCATTGCGGGGTCTCCTGAACGTTCCTGCGTTATTTGCGAATTGGCGGACCCGTCATTGCGAGCGAAGCGAAGCAATCCATTTCTCCACGATCGACCGGCCAATGGTTGAGCGGCGGCCTCTGGATTGCTTCGTCGCTTCGCTCCTCGCAATGACGGTCTATTGCGCGCGCCGGCGCCGCTCGATCAGTTTGAGGATCAGCGGCGTGAGGATGAGCTGCATCGCCAGATCCATCTTGCCGCCGGGGATGACGATCGAATTGGCGCGGCTCATGAACGAGCCGTCCAGCATCGACAACAGATAGGGAAAGTCGATGCCGTGCGGATCGCGGAAGCGGATGACCACGATCGACTCGTCGGGGGTCGGAATCCAGCGCGCGATGAACGGATTGGAGGTGTCGACCGTCGGCACGCGCTGGAAGTTGATGTCGGTCTTGGTGAATTGCGGACAGATATAGTTGATATAGTCCGGCATCCGCCGCAGGATCGTATCCGTCACCGCCTCGGTGGAATAGCCGCGCGACGCCTTGTCGCGATGCAGCTTCTGTATCCATTCGAGATTGATGACCGGCACGACGCCGATTTTGAGATCGACATGTTTGGAGACGTCGATCTCGCCCGCCTGGACGCAGCCGTGCAGTCCCTCGTAGAACAACAGGTCCGAGCCGGGCTCGAATTCGCGCCAGGGCGTGAACGCGCCCGGCGCCGCGCCATGTTGCTCGGCCTCGGCCGCGTCGTGGATATAGGTGCGGGTCAGGCCGGTTCCCCTCTTGGCGTAATCGGCGAAGGTGCGGTCGAGGTCCTCGAACAGGTTGGCGTCGGGGCCAAAGTGGCTATAGTGATTGTCGCCAAGAGCGGCCGCGTCCTTCATTTTCTCGCGCATCTCCGCGCGGTTCCAGCGGTGGAAGGCGTCGCCCTCGATATAGACGGCGTTGATCTTCTCACGCCGGAATATCTGCTCGAAGGTGCGCTTGACTGAGGTGGTGCCGGCGCCGGACGAACCGGTGATCGCGATGATGGGATGTTTGATCGACATGTCCCCGCTCCCTCACGCCCGCCACAAGCCGCGCCGGCCAAACAGAGGCGCACGCGCCGCCGAGCGATGGCCGTCGAGGAAATATTCGCGCACGGTCTCCACCTTGTCGGTCGCGCCGAAGATCAGCGGCGTGCGCGCGTGCAGCCCGTTGACTTCGAGATCGAGGATGCGATTGACGCCGTCGATCGCCAGCCCGCCCGCCTGCTCGATCAGCAAGGCGACAGGATTGGCCTCGTAGAGCAGATGCAGCCGGCCGCGGCCGTAGCCGGGGCGCGCGTCGTCGGGATAGAGATAGACGCCGCCGCGCAGCAGCACGCGATAGACGTCGGCCGCCATCGAGGCGATCCAGCGCATGTTGAAATCGCGCGCGCGAGGTCCCTCCGACCCCATCAGGAGATCATCGACATAGGCTTTGACGGGCGCCGGCCAGTGCCGCATGTTCGACATGTTGATCGCGAATTCGTTGCGCCCGTCCGGGGCGCTGACGTGATGGTTGGTGATATAGAAACGCGAGGTCGTGGGATCGAGCGTCGCCACATGCGTTCCCGCGCCGGTGGTGAACACCAACGAAGTGTGCGGCCCGTACAGCACCAGCCCCGCCGCCTGCTGGGCGTGGCCGGGTTGCAGGAAATCGGCCTCGCTGACGGCGGCGGTCTCGGGCGGCGCGAGCACGCTGAAGATCGTGCCGAGGGTGATGTTGACGTCGATGTTGGAGGAGCCGTCGAGCGGGTCGATGGCGACGAGATAGGCGCCGTCCGCCCGCATCGGCGTGATCGCGTCGCGCTCCTCGGAGGCGAGCGCGCGCACGCTGCATTCGCGCAGGCCCTGCTCGAACGCGTGATCGGCGAACAGGTCGAGCGCCTTCTGCGTGTCGCCGTCGGAATTGACGCCGACCGAGGCGCCGAGCGGGCCGGCGATCGCGCCGCGCCGGATATGGGCGGCCACCGAGCGCGAGGTGTCGGCGAGGGCGGCGATGAGGTCGGCGAGCTTTTCCGGCGCCGTGGCGCGCAGAAAGGCCTGAAGTTCGACACCGAGCCCGGGCGTATCCATCGTTCTCTCCTCCGCAACTGGACGATAAGGACTTCCGCCAACAGGAAAACTGAATTAAATTTCAGTTTCATTAGATCGGATTGAATGGACGATGAAAAGCTCCGCCTTCGATCAGGCCCGCAGCCGGCAGATCAGCTTCGTCCAGTTGCAGACGCTGGTCGCCATCACCGAGGCCGGTTCGCTGGTCGGCGCCGCCGAGGCGCTCAACATGACGCCCGCCGCGCTGACGGCGCGGGTGAAGGGGCTCGAAGAGGCAATGGGCGTCGCCTTGTTCGCGCGCACGCCGAGCGGGCTGAAGCTCAACGCCGCCGGCGAGGTGGCGCTCGGCCATGTCGGCGCGATCGAGCGCGCCGTCGCCGACATGCTCGAAGCGATGGAGGATCTGCGCAGCGGGCGCGGCGGGCGGCTGGCCGTCGCGGTGGTCTCGACGGCCAAATATTTCGCGCCGCGGTTGATCGCCGCCTTCGTCGCCGACCACCCCAAGCTGGAACTGCGATTCCTGATCGGCAATCGCGACGAGACCATGGCGCTGTTGCGGGCGCAGGACGCCGACGTCGCGCTCGCCGGCCGGCCGCCCGCCGACATGGCGGTGGAGAAGGCGCTGATCGGGCCGCACCCTTATGTCATCATCGCGCCGCCGAGCCACCGGCTCGCCGGCCTTGCCGGCCTCAAGCGCGAGGCGCTGGCGGGCGAGGCGTTCCTGTTCCGCGAGGCGGGTTCGGGCACGCGTTCGCTGTTCGATTATTTCTTAGGCGACACCGCCGTGCGGCAGGCGCAGCCCGGCATCGAACTCGGCTCCAACGAAACGATCAAGCAGGCGGTGATGGCGGGGCTGGGCATTGCGCTGATTTCCGCCCACACCATCGCCGCCGAGATCGCCGACGGGCGGCTGGTCACGCTCGACGTCGAGGGGCTGCCGATCACGCGACAATGGTTCGTGCTGCACCGCGCCGACCGGCCGCTGTCGCCGGCCGCGCGCGCGTTTCAGGATTTCGCGCGCCGGCGCGGGAGCGAGTTTTTGCCGCGGCCGTGAGGCGCGCTTGCAAATAGGTCAGTAATGCTGTCTTATATTGCCGAGGAGACCGCTCATGACCCCGTTCGCCCGCCGCATGGACGGCATGAAAGCCTCCGAGATCCGCGAGCTGCTCAAACTGGTGGACCAGCCAGAGGTGATCTCGTTCGCCGGCGGCATTCCCGATCCCGTGCTGTTTCCGGCCGCCGCCGCCCGCGCCGCCTATGCCGCCGCCTTGCGCGATCCCGCGGCGGCGCTGCAATATGGCGTCAGCGAAGGCTACGCGCCGTTGCGGGAGTGGATCGCGGCTGGGATGCGGCGCGACGGCGTGCCGGCGAGCGCGGACAACATCCTCGTCACCGCCGGCTCGCAGCAGGGGCTCGATTTCCTCGGCAAGGCGCTGATCTCGCCCGGCGACACGATTCTATGCGAATATCCGACCTATCTCGGCGCGCTTCAGGCGTTTTCCGCCTATGAGCCGCGCTACGAAAGGCTGCGGCTCGACGGCGGCAACCAGACGCCGGCCGCCTATTCCAAGCGCGCCAAGAACAGCGGCGCGGTCAAGGCGCTCTATCTCGTGCCCGATTTCGCCAATCCCACCGGCCTCAGCCTCACGCCGGCCGAGCGCGCCGCCGCGCTCGATCTGGCGCGCGAACTCGACGCGCTCGTGATCGAGGACGCCGCCTATCGCGCCCTGCGCTTCGCGGGCGAGGCGCGCCTAAGCCTGCAAGCGCTCGACGTCGCCGCTGGCGGCGATCTCGAACGCTCGCGCGTGATTTATCTCGGCACGTTCTCGAAAACCGTCGCGCCGGGGATGCGCGTCGGCTGGGTCTGCGCGCCGCGCGCAGTGATCGCCAAGCTGACGCTGATCCATCAGGCGAGCGCGCTGCATGTGTCGTCGATCAACCAGATCGCCATGTTGGCGATCGTCGAGGCCGGCCTCGACCCGCTGATCGCGGCCGCCCGCGCGCATTACCGCGCCAAGCGCGACGCGCTGCTCGACGCGCTGGAGCGCCACGCCCCCGGCCTCGCCCGCACCGCGCCGCAGGGCGGGCTGTTCTCCTGGGTGACGCTGCCGCAGGGCGCCGACGCCGCCGCGCTGCTGCGACGCGCGCTGGCCGAGGTCAAGGTCGCCTTCGTGCCCGGCGCGGCGTTTCATCCCGACGGGAGCGGCGCCAACACGCTGCGGCTGTCCTATTCGCTGCCGACGAACGAGCGGATCGAGGAGGGAATCTGGCGGCTGGCCAAGCTGCTTTGACCAGCGTTATCGGCGTAAACGCTTTGCATCGCGGTGAGTCGACTTGTCATGAATGGCCATGTAGAACCGCAATGACCGAGACATGCTCACTTATTTCCACCTAGAATGTAAGCCATTGCATGGCGTCGTAGGCAATAAGGAATTCACGATGGCATCAATTCGAGTGACTCGCATTTTAAAATCAAAAGGTGTGCTGAGCGACACTGAAATTGCGGCAATGACCGACACCGAAGGCTGGGCGTGGATTTATGCTCGCGCTACGCCAAAGCAGGAAAAATTACCTGCCATTTGCTTTACAGGATTTTCGGATGATGAAAAAAATGAGCTAATACAAAGCGCGAAATTAGCCAACATGCGCGTTGTTACTCACGTTAGTTCAGTAGTTGCATTTCTTTGCTCAGGACCAAACGCGGGACCAACAAAACTGAAATTAGCAAATGAATTCGACATACCAATCTTAACCCGAGATCAATTCTTAAATTTAGTTGAAACAGGCGAACTTCCGGCAGGCAATTGACTCGCAGGATTCCCCGAACTCCATGACTTCCTAGACTGTATTTCTAACCATCCGACTTCCGGTCCCTCAATGCGCCGACATGATGTGGTTGCGCAGCACAGGATAAATCTGCGCCTCCCATTTCTTGCCGTTGAACACGCCGTAATGGCCGACGCCGGCTTGCAGGTGGTGCGTCTTCATGTAGGGCCGCAGCCCCGCGCACAGGTCTTGCGCGGCGAGCGTCTGGCCGATCGAGCAGATGTCGTCCTTCTCGCCCTCGATAGTCAGCAGGAAGGTCTTGCGGATCGCGCGCGGGTCGATCTTCTGCCCCTCATAGGTCAGTTCGCCCTTGGCCAGCAGGTAGCGCTGGAACACCTGATCGACCGTCTCCAGATAAAATTCCGCCGTCATGTCCATGACCGCCAGATATTCGCGGTAGAATTGTTCGATGGCGTCGGCCTTGGCGGTCGCGCCTTCCGCGCGATAGCGCCAGTAATCGGCGAACGCGGCCTGATGCCGCGCCGCGTTCATGCTCATGAAGGCGGAGAGCTGCACGAAACCGGGATAGACCTTGCGCCCGCCGCCGGCGAATTTGCGCGGCGCCGTGGAGATCAGATTGTCGCGGAACCACGACAGCGGCTTCTCGTTGGCGAGCTTGTTGACGCCATTGGGCGCGATCCGCGCATCGATCGGCCCGGCCATCAGCGTCAGGCTCGCCGGCTGCGTGTTGGCGCCCTCCATCGCCAGCACGGCGGTGGCCGCCAGCGCGCTGACGGTGGGCTGGCATACGGCGACCACATGGCATTCGTCGCCGATGAAGCGGATGAAATCGACGAGGTGGCGGGTATAGGCTTCCAGCCCGAAATCGCCGGCCGCGCGCGGCACGTCGCGCGGATTGAGCCAGTCGGTGAGATAGACCTGATGATCGCGCAGCAACGTGCGCAAAGTGCCGCGCAAAAGCGTCGAGAAATGGCCCGACATCGGCGCGACCAGCAGGATGCGGGGATCGTTCTCGCCGCCCTCGCGCACGAAATGGGTGAGATGGCAGAACGGCGTCGCCGTCGCGACGCTGTGGCTCACCGCGCGCGGCTCGCCGCGCACCTCGACCGTATTGACGCCGAAATCGGGGCGCACATGGGTGAAGCCGAACAGCGCGAACGCCTCCCCTGCCGCCCCGCCCCAGGCCATCGGCACGTTGGGCAGCAAAGCGTTCCAGCCCGCCATCGCGCGGGCGGCGCCGGCGGCGAAGACGCGGAAAGGATCGAGCGCATCGAGCGCGAATTGATAAGTCTCATACACCATCGCCGCCCCTTGTGGGAGGCTCGGGGCGTGGGCGGCGCCATTGGCATGGCGCTTGCTCATCCCCGGCGATCCCGCCGGTCGAATTTCTAAACTGCGAGCAGGAACGATCCATGGCCGCCGCCACTCTGACCCTGAGTAGCAAGAACTATTCCTCTTGGTCGATGCGAGGTTGGTTAATGGCCAAGCTGGCAGGCATAGATTTCGAGGAAGTTATCGTTGCGCCCGACGACGCCGACGCGCGCGCCGAGATTCTGCTGCTTTCGCCCTCGATTCTGGTGCCCTGTCTTACATATGAGGGCGTGCGCGTCTGGGACACCCTCGCCATCGGCGAATTTCTGCACGAAATCGCGCCGCGCAAGCAGCTTCTGCCTAGGGATCGAGCGGCGCGCGCCCACGCCCGGGCGATCTGCGGCGAAATGCATTCCGGCTTCACGTCGATGCGGCAGGCGCTGCCGATGAACATCAAGGGCCATTTCCCCGGCTTCAAGGTCTGGTCGAAAGCGCAGGCCGACATCGAGCGCGTCAAGACGATCTGGCGCGAATGTCTCGATTTGTATCAAGGCCCGTTCCTGTTCGGCAAGGTGACGCTCGCCGACGCGATGTACGCCCCCGTCGTCAGCCGCTTCCGCACCTATGACGTGCAGCTCGACGGCGCCTTGCGCGATTACGCAGAGCGCATCTGGGCGTTGCCCGAGGTCGCCCTGTGGCGCAACGCGGCGCTAACCGAGAAAGAGGAAATCGAGGAGCTGGAGGTCGAGTTTTAACGCTGCGGCAAGCGGCCCGCGCGAGTTTGCGCGGTGGAGTGTTGCGTAGCGTGGAGCGTGTCATGTCGATCTCGGCGCCGGCCCTGTGTCCGGATGCGGCGGAGCTGCGTCGTTCGATCTACGAAAAAGGCGCGGCGACGCGGACCAATCTGGCGGCGCTGATGGCGCTGGGGCGCCAGTTCGGCGACGATCCCGCCTTCATCGCGCTGGTCGCCGACGTCGCCCGCGACGCGATGGCGCTCGACGTCGATCCGCGCGGCTATGTGTGCGAGGCGGACGCGGATTGGCTGATCGCGCGTCTCGGCGACGGCGGCGGGTTGACCTGTCGCGCCGAATTCGAGGCGCTGAAGGCGGTGATCGGCCATGCGGCGAGCGTGCCGCCGGCTTTGGTCGCCTTCGCGGTGCGCGAGGTCGAGCGGGCGATCCTGACCGGACGGCGCGGGCCGATCGGCGGCGTCGAGCACGAGCCGGGCGTCGTCACGGCGCAGGACGTCGCGGCCTTGCGCATCTTCTGCTTCGCCCCGATCGCGGGCGCCGCCTGCCACGTCGATCGCGCGACGGCGGAGGCTTTGTTCGACATCGCCCACGCCACCGCGACCGGCGCCAACGATCCCGGCTTCGCCGATCTGTTCGCAAAGGCCGTCGGCAATTATCTGCTCGGCGCGGTGTTCGTCGAGGCGCCGTCGCGCAGCGAGGCGATCGAGATCGAGCGCGACATGGATCGGCGCCAGAGCTTTGGCGAGTTTCTCTCCGGCCTCGCCGGCGGCCTGCTGGCGGGCGACGCGGCGGACGGCCGCAAGTCGGTCGATCAGCTCGCCGAGGAGCGTTATCGCGAGGAGAACGACGCGGCGCAATCGCGGCTCGACGCGGCGGCGGGCGTCGACGCGGGCGAGGCGAAATGGATTCTCGCCCATCTCACGCGCGGCGGCGAATTGAGCGCGGCCGAGAAGCGCCTCATCGCCTTCCTGCGCGACGAATCGACCTCGACGCCGCCGGAAATCGCCGCCTTGTTCGATCGCGCCGCCTGAGCGGCAAGGCCGAAGCAAGCTGGCGCGGTTAAGGCTTTCCTAACCCCTCGTCGCCGAGGAAAGGGAAGGTCATCCGCATCCCCCGCGCCACGCTCGCAGGTTTTGGCGCGATTGCCCTCGCCGCCATCGCCGCGTGCGGCGCCTACGCCTTCGCGCCCGCCGCGCTGCCGTTCGGCCTCGGCGCGCTCGTAGCGCTCGCCGGCGCGGCGCTCGTGGTCGACCGCAGCATTACGCGCCCGCTGGCCAAAATCTGCGCGGAAGAGACCGCGCCTGATCCGTTCGCGCGGCTGCAAGCGCATATCGCCCGCCGCCTCGCCGACGCCGGCGCCCGCGACGACGCCGAGGCCGCCGCGCAGGCCTTGCGGGCCGGGGAGGAGGCGCGGCGCGAGGCGGACAAAGCCGCCGCGCACGCCCGCCAGCGCGTGATCCAATCCGTCGCCGCCGCGCTGAAGGCGCTCGCCGACGGCGATCTCACCGCGCGGCTCGACGAGCCGGAACTGGCGCGCGACTACGAGGCGGCGACCGCTTTGTTCGGCAAGGCTCTGTTCGCGCTCGCCAGCAGCGTCGCCGCCATCGGCGCGCGCGCGCGCGAGATCACGCAGGACGCCGACGGTCTGACGCGGCGCGCCGGCGAAACGGCGGCGACGCTGGCGCCGGCGCGCGCGGCGCTGCGCGCCGCCGAGCGTCAGGCGCAGGCGCAGGCCCGCGCA
>JAGWRL010000226.1 GCA_028876585.1 Pseudomonadota bacterium
AGCCAACAAAGGCGTGATTTGTTTGAAGATATACGAAAAACTCACACGAAGGTTGGTTTTGAGCACTACATGGCTACGGTAGTCACGTTAAGCCGTGGAACAAAACTAATTGGCACGGACGAACATCAACATGTCGAAGTGGTAGATGGTCAACAACGACTGACCACCTTAATTATTTTACTGAAAGCGATTGAGAAATCTCTCAGTAAATCTGATCGCCGTGAAATCAAAATGGCTAGCGAGTTGGATGAGCTGCTGGTTAAGCCTGAGACGGATTCCTTACTTCTACTGCAAACCAATCACGATACTAGTCATCATTTTTCCAATTATCTGCGCTCTGGCGAGTATAAAGAACCAGACATCGCAACAACTCTAGCGGACCGGGAAATTTTACGGGCGATACGTGATTGCGAATCATTCGTTCTCGAATGGAAAGCCAATTCTTCTCTAGTAGATCTACTTGCATTGTTGAAAAATCGACTGGCGTTTGTGGTTCACGAAATTGAGAGTGAAAGCACCGCATACAGCACGTTTGAGGTCCTAAACAGTCGCGGCTTGGATGTCTCCTACCTTGACCGTTTAAAAAGCGGCCTTATGGGTACGGCCTTTGAGCTAAATATTGATATGAAAGAGGAATTAATCAAAGAAATGCACCGCCTTTGGGCCGATATATATAGATGTATTGGGCTCCGCCAAGGCATGGATACAGAAGCACTCCGGTTCGCGGCAACATTGTGGACAACAAAGAGCCCGAGTAAACCGCTTGGCGAGAAAGAAGGCGTTGACGTCCTAAAGTCCGGAGCAAATACGGCACCTACAATCCGGAAAATTGGCAAATGGATTCTCGACGTGACCCACGCGTGTGATGCACTAAAAGGAAACCGCCGCCTAAATGCCGTGTCCAGAATTGGGCAGGCCCGCCTAGTCGCTGCCGCCGTAAATCTTCGTAACGATTTCGCTCAGAACGAACGCGATAGGATTCTGAGATCCTGGGAGAACGTCACGTTTAGAATTTACGGAATGTATGCAAAGGACGCCAGAACGCGCGTCGGAGACTACGTTAGACTTGCTTGGCAGATTGTCAACGAGAAGCTTTCGGCAAAGAAGATAGTCGAGGAGCTAAAAAATATTGGCGCGGAATTCACAATCGACGGTGCCGTTGATGAGTTACGTAGCACAGATTGTTATTCAGACTGGGCGGAAGAATTAAGATATATGTTTTTCCGTTACGAGGAATATCTCGCTAAAAATCAAGGTCAAAAATTTCAGAATGAACAGTGGGCTCGAATTTGGGAGTCTAGCGCCGCAGATTCTATAGAGCACATATGGCCACAGAGCAAAGCGCCGGAGTCACAAGTTCACAGGCTAGGAAATCTCGTATTATTGCCTCCAAAGCTCAACTCCAAATTGCAAGCGAAAGATGCTGAGAAAAAGGGAGATGAATATAATAAGACCGGCCTTCTTATTGCTCAGCAAGTCGCGTCTAAACTTGGACAACGTTGGAACAAAGAGGCTGTCGAAGCTCGGGAAAACGCTCTGTTGGAGTGGGCAGCCCTTGAATGGGATGACTAGTTTTTTTCCGGTCTGTCCACGGCAGCCCAATCCAATGCGCTCTCGCAAAAGTCCCACATTTTCGCGCATAAAGCCCGTCGTCGGAATTCCTGAACTTTGAATCAGCGCCGAAGTCCGCAACAAGTCAAACTCACATATCACCGTCGCTCTCCCGAACAGCAAGCGCGCCTGAAGGCGTTCCCTCCCCCGCGCTCAAAAGCCGCAGGCTGGCTTCTTGCAACTCGCAACCCGCGGCGTCTCGTGTCCGTCATTTGACGCCGGCGCCAGGTTGCGGTTGACCCGACGCAGACCGCGTTCCAGTCGCCGGGCGGATCGTCGCCGCGCCGGGGCTTCCGTTGAACCTTGCGGCGGCCTAGAACACAAAAGTTGCCAGCCAAGGAGGCCCTCATGCCGATCCAAGCCCGCGTGGGTGAAGTCACCGAGCGCCTCGTCGCCCGCTCGCGCGCGACGCGCGCCGCCTATCTGGCGCGCATCGACAAGGCCGCCTCGCAGGGGGTGGCGCGCAAAAAGCTCGGCTGCGCCAATTTCGCCCACGGCTTCGCCGCCTGCGCCCCCGGCGACAAGGCGGCGCTGAAGGAGGGCGAGGCGCCGAATCTGGCCATCGTCACCGCCTATAACGACATGCTGTCGGCGCATCAGCCCTATGAACGCTTCCCCGACATCATTAAGGCGGCCGCGCGCGCGTCGGGCGCGACGGCGCAGGTCGCCGGCGGCGTGCCCGCCATGTGCGACGGCGTCACCCAGGGCGAGGCCGGCATGGAGTTGAGCCTGTTCTCGCGCGACGTCATCGCGCTTTCGACCGCGATCGCCCTCTCGCACCAGATGTTCGACGCGGCGGTCTATCTCGGCGTCTGCGACAAGATCGTGCCGGGGCTGCTCATCGGCGCGTTGTCCTTCGGCCATCTGCCGGCTTTGTTCATTCCGGCCGGGCCGATGCCCTCGGGCCTCAGCAACGACGAGAAATCAAAAATTCGCCAGCTCTACGCCGAGGGCAAGGCGACGCGGGCGGAAATGCTCGAAGGCGAGGCCAAGGCCTATCACGGCCCCGGCACCTGCACCTTCTACGGCACCGCCAACACCAACCAGATGCTGATGGAGATCATGGGGCTGCATCTGCCCGGCGCCTCGTTCGTCAATCCCAACACGCCGCTGCGCGACGCGCTGACGGAACTGGGCGCCAAGCGGGCGCTGGAATTGACCGCGCGCGGCAACCGCTTCACCCCGATCGGCCATGTCATCGACGAGCGCGCCGTGGTCAACGGCGTGGTCGGGCTGCATGCGACGGGCGGCTCCACCAACCTGACCATCCATCTGATCGCGATGGCGGCGGCGGCCGGCATCCGCCTCACCTGGGACGATTTCGCCGATCTGGCCGAGGTGACGCCGCTGCTGTCGCGGGTCTATCCCAACGGCAAGGCCGACGTGAACCATTTCCAGGCCGCCGGCGGCATGGGCGTATTGATCCGCGAACTGATCGGCGCCGGCCTGCTGCACGGCGACGCGCGCACGGTCTGGGGCGAGGGTCTGGCCGATTACGTGGTCGAGCCGACATTGCACGCCGACGGCTCGGTGGCCTGGCGGCCGGCGGCGGAAGCGAGCGGCGACGAGACGGTTTTGCGCCCCGCCGCCAACCCGTTCCAGTCCACCGGCGGCCTGCGCGTGCTCGAAGGCCCGCTCGGCCGCGCCGTCATCAAGACCAGCGCGGTCGCCGCCGAGCGCCACGTGATCGAGGCGCCGGCGCGGGTGTTCCACACCCAGGAGGACCTGCACGTCGCCTTCCGGGCCGGCGAACTCAACCGCGACGTCGTGCTGGTGGTGCGGTTCCAGGGGCCGAAGGCGAACGGCATGCCGGAACTGCACAAGCTGATGCCGCCGATTGGCGTGTTGCAGGATCGCGGCTTCAAGGTCGCGCTGATCACCGACGGGCGGCTGTCGGGCGCCTCGGGCAAGGCCCCGGCGGCGCTGCATGTGACGCCGGAGGCGGCCAACGGCGGCGCGATCGGCAAAATCCGCGACGGCGACGTGATCCGGCTCGACGCCGTCAACGGCCGGCTCGAAGTGCTGGTGGACGCCGCCGAATTCGCCGCCCGCGCACCGGCCGAATGCGACCTGAGCCGCGCCCATGTCGGGATCGGGCGCGAATTGTTCGGCGCCTTTCGCGGCCAGGTCGGGCGCGCCGATCAGGGCGCGTCGATCTTCGCGGCCTAACGCGTCCAGGGCGCGCCGGCCTCGGCGTCGAGGCCGTAGCGGGCAATAGCCTGCGCCGCGAGGTCGCGCGCGCCGAGCGCGACCAGCGCCGCCACGGCGATGTGCGGCGCGTCGACCTCGAAAAACCGTCGCAGCGCCGCGCGCGTGTCGCTGCGCCCGAACCCGTCGGTCCCGAGCGCGGTGAACGGCGCCTCGACATATTCGGCGATCATCTGCGGCACGGCGCGGACATAGTCCGTGGCGGCGATGATCGGCGCGCCGCCGGCCAAGCAGGCCGCGACATGGCTGATCTGTGGCGGCGCCAGCGGATGCAGGCGATTGCCGCGCTCGATCGCGCGCGCCTCGCGGGCGAGTTCGGAGAAGCTGGTCGCGCTCCACACTTCCGAGCCGACGCCCCAATCCGCCTCCAGCAGCCGCGCCGCCTCCAGCGCCTGGAGCAGGATCGGCCCGGCGCCGAGCAGCCGCACGGACGCCGCGCCGCGCGCCTCGACGCGATGGAGGCCCTTGACGATATCGGCCGCCGCGCCGTCCGGCATCGAGGGCTGCGGGTAATTCTCATTGGCGACGGTGAGGTAATAGAATTCGTCGCGCCCCTCCTGCATCATCGCCCGCGCGCCGTGGTCGAGGAGGACCGCGACCTCGTAGGCGAAGGCGGGGTCATAGGCGCGGCAGTTGGGGACGGTGGCGGCGACGATATGGCTCGACCCGTCCTGATGTTGCAGCCCCTCGCCGCCGAGCGTGGTGCGCCCGGCGGTCGCGCCGATCAGGAAGCCGCGGGCGCGGCTGTCGGCGGCGGCCCAGATCAGATCGCCGACGCGCTGGAACCCGAACATCGAATAATAGATGTAGATCGGCAGCGTCGCGACATTGTGAACCGAATAGGAGGTCGCGGCGGCGACCCAGGACGAGATCGCCCCGGCTTCGGAAATGCCCTCCTCCAGCAATTGCCCGTCGCGCGCCTCGCGGTAATACAGCATCGAGCCGGCGTCCTCGGGCTCGTAGAGCTGGCCGACCGGGGAATAGATGCCGATCTGGCGGAACAGATTGGCCATGCCGAAGGTGCGCGCCTCGTCGGCGACGATCGGCACGACGCGCGGGCCGAGCGTCTTGTCCTTGAGCAGGCCGCCCATCAGCCGCACGAGGGCCATCGTGGTCGACATTTCCTTGCCCGCCGCGCGCAGCGCGAATTCGGCGTAAGCCTCGAGCGCGGGGACGGCCACCGCCGCCGACTGCCGCCGTCGCGCCGGCAGATAGCCGCCCAGCGCCTCGCGGCGCGACCGCAGATAGCGCAATTCCGGGCTGTTCTCGGCCGGACGGTAGAAATCGAGCCGCGCCACCGCCTCGTCGCTGAGCGGCAGCGCGAAACGGTCGCGGAACGCGCGCAGCGCCTCGACGTCGAGCTTCTTGGCCTGATGCGCCGTCATGCGCGATTCGCCCGCCCCGCCCATGCCAAAACCCTTCTTGGTCTTGGCGAGGATGACGGTCGGCCGGCCCTTCGTCGCCTTGGCCGCCGCAAAGGCGGCGTAGAGCTTGACGAAGTCGTGGCCGCCGCGCCGCAGGCCGTCGATCTCGCGGTCGCTCATGCCGGCGACCAGCGCGCGCACCTCCGGGTCCTCCTCGAAGAAATGCGCCAGATTGTAGCCGCCGTCGCGCGCGCCCAAAGTCTGATACTTGCCGTCGACGGTGGCGGCGAAACGGCGCAGCAGCGCGTGGTTCTTGTCGCGCGCGAAGATCGCGTCCCAATCCGAACTCCACAGCACCTTGACGACGTTCCAGCCGGCGCCGCGAAACACGCTCTCCAGTTCGGGAATGATCTGGCCGTTGCCGCGCACCGGCCCGTCGAGCCGTTGCAGATTGCAGTTGATGATGAAGGTCAGGTTGTCGAGGTTTTCGCGCGCGGCGAGCGACAGGCCGGCCAGCGATTCCGGCTCGTCCATCTCGCCATCGCCGAACACGCCCCAGACATGGCGCGCCTTCGTGTCGGCGAGGCCGCGGTCGCTGAGATAGCGCATGAACCGCGCCTGATGCACCGCCGTGATCGGGCCGATGCCCATCGAGCCGGTCGGAAACTGCCAAAAATCGGGCGCCAGCCAGGGATGCGGATAGGAACTCAGGCCCGGCCCGCCGATCTCCTGGCGGTAGCGCTTCAACTGATCCTCGCCGAGCCGGCCTTCGAGGAAAGCGCGCGCATAGACGCCGGGCGCGGAATGGGGCTGGAAGAACACGAGATCGCCGTCGCCGGCGCCGCTGTCGGCGCGGAAGAAATGGTTGAAGCCGGTCTCGAAGATCTCGGCCGCCGAGGCGAAGCTTGCGATATGGCCGCCCAATTCGCCATAGGCCTGATTGGCGCGCACGACCATGGCCAGCGCGTTCCAGCGGATGATCGTGCTGATGCGCTCCTCCAGCGCGAGATCGCCGGGAAAGGGCGCCTGCTTCTCCGGCGCGATGGTGTTGCGATAGGGGGAATAGGGCGCGTGGTCGGCGAACACGCCGAGTTCGCGCGCGCGCCGCTCCAGCGCCGACAGCATGAATTCCGCCCGCTCGCCGCCAGCGCTGCGAAACAGCGAATCGAGCGCGGCGAGCCAATCCCCGGTTTCATCGGGATCGCGATCCTGCACGGCCAGCTTTGTGGTCAATATCGGCTCCCCCGATGCGTCGGGGCGCAATCTAGCGCTTGACGCGCCGCAGGTGGCGCCGAAAAACGCTTTGGCATGGCGTCGTGACGGCGTAAACTGCCGCCAGTTCCTATCAAAACGGCAGATCATGCTGAAAAAATCGTTCGACGCGATCGACATCCGCATCCTCGGGGAATTGCAGGAGGACGCCAGCCTCACCAATGTCGCGCTGGCCGAGCGCGTCGGCCTGTCGCCCTCGCCGTGTCTGGCCCGCGTGCGCGCGCTAGAGCAATCGGGCGTGATCGCGCGCCGCGTCGCTTTGCTCGATCCCGCCAAGCTCGGGCCGACGCTCAGCGTCTTCATCCAGGTGACGCTGGAAAAGCAGACCGAGGACCTGCTCGAAATCTTCGAGCAGGCGATGGGCCGCTTTCCCGAGGTGATGGAATGTTATCTGATGACGGGGGATTCCGACTATCTGCTGCGCGTGGTGGTGCGCGACACGCGCGCGTTGCAGCATTTCATCATCGAGCGGCTGTCGAAGACGCGCGGCGTCGCCAACATCCGTTCGAGCTTCGCGCTCAAACAGGTGAAATACAAGACGACGCTGCCCGCGGAGGCGCTTGGTCGCGACGAGGAGGCGTGAGCCGCCTTAAGCCGTCTTGGCGGCGCGATTGTCGTCTTGCAGTGGTCGACGACGCTCGACGCCTGTGCGTGGTTTGGCGAACCTTCGCGCTTCAGGATGGTTGGGGTCGAGGACGCGGGCCATCCGGTCCGGCCGGGGCGGCGACGCCGTTCGCCGACCGTCAGCCCTCCCCGCCGCCGGAGGGATTGGAACCCATTGAGATGTCTTTAGAAAGCACTGAGATCTAAGGGCTGGCTGGGGGACCTGGATTCGAACCAAGATTGACGGAGTCAGAGTCC
>JAGWRL010000227.1 GCA_028876585.1 Pseudomonadota bacterium
CCTCGCGCAGCACCCAGACCATCACGTCGAGCGGATTGGTGATGCAGATGACGAATGCATGCGGCGCGTTGGCCTTGATGGCGGCGCCCACCTGCCGCATCACCTTGGCGTTGATGCCGATCAGGTCGTCGCGGCTCATGCCGGGCTTGCGCGGCACGCCGGCGGTGACGATGATGACGTCGGCGCCGGCGATCTCGGCATAGGAGGACGCGCCCTTCAGCTTGGCGTTGAAGCCTTCCACGGGGCCGGATTCGGCGAGGTCGAGCGCCTTGCCCTGCGGCACGCCGTCGACGATGTCGAACAGCACGATGTCGCCGAGTTCCTTGAGCGCGGCCAGATGCGCCAGCGTTCCGCCGATCTGGCCCGCGCCGATCAGGGCAATCTTGTTTCGCGCCATGTTTGTCTTCCTTGGGCTGGAGCCGCCGCGCCGGCGGCGGTCGTTTCGGCGCCGCTATCGTCCCATCGCTAGCTTGTGGCAAGCCGAACTTTCAGCCAAGGGGCGGTGCGGCTGCCGTGGGGTCAGGCGAACTTTGCGCGGGGAGGTAAGAAAAACAGCGGCTTACAATATCAACACGCTGGAAAAGGGTATCGCTAAAGCGCAAATCCGGCCGTTTTGAATTACAAATTATGAAACTTGTAATGAGGACGCAGACGTGTGCGGCCTGCGCGAGGGGCCGGGCGCCCGGGGGGCGCCAGCGGCGGGGTCTGGCAGGGGACGCGCCGTCAGGCGGCGGCTTGTTGCGGCTCGGCGTCGGCGATCGCGCGCATGTAGAGGTCAAGCAGCGTTTCCTGTTCGTCGCGCTCGTCGCGGTCGAGTTTGCGCAGTTTGAGGATTTCGCGCAGCACCTTGACGTCGTAACCCTCGCCCTTGGCTTCGGCGAACACTTCCTTCTTGCCCTCGTTGAGGGCCTTGATCTCTTCCTCGAGCTGTTCGATCCGCTCGATGATCGAGAGAATACGGGACCCTAGGACTTCATCGCTTGTCGACATGCGCGCCTCTCAACTCGTTGGCGGCGCGACGCTAGGGCGACGTCCTTTCCAGCGGGTTAACGCGCCGGGCCGGATTCACTTCGGCAGCGGCAGCGCTTCGTAAAGCACGACCAGCGTCATGCCCGCGACCGTCACAAGGCAGGTGTAGAAGCTGATCCGCAGCATCAGCGTCTTCCAATAGAGGATGCGCGAGAGAATCGCGCACAGCGTTTGCAACTTTTCGAGTTCGATCTCCTCGCTCTCCGGCCCCTTGAAAAGGCTGGGATCGGGGTTGCGGGCGATGATGAAGCGCACCCGGCCTTCGCTGACATAGCGCGGATAAAGGCAGATTAGCAGGCACAGGAACACGATCAGGAACGGCGCCAGCGCGACGCAGAGCGGCACGAAATGCGGCAGCTTGTCCTTGAAGGCGACGATCGGCCCCATCATGATGCCGGTGAACACGATGGCGACATTGGCCTTGAAGTCGCTGAGCTGGATCGTCTCGGTGAAAGCGCCGATGACGATGCGATAATGCGCCGCCGCGTCCTTGGCCGTAACCTGTCGCGCGGTGTTGGGCGCGATGCCGTCGAGTTCCTCGATCATCGCGCGTAAATCGCCAGCAGCGGCGCGGCGGCGACGACGCAAGCCATGCAGATGAAGAACGCGATGCGCAGGCACAGGGTCTTCCAATAGAGAATGTCGGACAGGATCGCCACGCGCAGTTGCAGTTCCTGCGCCTCGTTCAAGTTGGGGCCGCGATAGAGGAAATCGGCCGGCGTCGCCTTGCCCGAGATGAAGAAGCTCGAACGGCCGCGCTTGGGGTAACGCGGCAGCAACACGACGAACAAGCAGAAGAACATCACCAGGAACGGCGCCACCAGCATCGGCAGGGGCAAAAAGGCGGGAAACTTGTCGTGGTTGAAAATGATCGGCCCCATCGACAGCGACAGGAAGAACATCACAATATTGGCCTTGAAGTCGCTGACGCGAATGGCGCCGGTGTATTGCGCCGTCAGGCTCTTGAAATGTTCCACCGTCGCATCAGTCATTTTGTCGAAAACCACCCCCGCGCCGATATGCGCCCAGCGGGCGAATATAAGACGAAGGGGCGGCCTGTCTAGCGCGGCGCGAGCGCACTTATGCAATGGATATGCGGCGCGAGTCAGCCGCGCGCGGGCGCGAAGGCGCGCAGCCGATGGCCGTCGGGGTCGAGGCCGACGAAAGTGAAGCCGAAGTCCATCCGGGTCGGCGGCTGCGCGATGGCGACGCCGAGCCCGCGCCAGCGGGCGTGCGCGGCCTCGACCGCCGCGTCGTCGGCCAGCGCGACGGCGATTTCCGCCGCGCCGGGGCCGCCGGCCGCCTTCGGTTCGACTTCGCCGCGCCGCCACAGCCCGAGCATCAGGCCCGGCGCGGCCGGCAGCATGGCGAAATTGGCCGAGGATTCGGGGATCGGCTTCTCCAGCAGCCGGGAATAGAAAGCCGCGCTGCGGGCGACGTCTTCGACATAGAGCAGAATGAAACTGATATCCGACATGAGCGCTCTCCGTTGGGCGACGGGCGCGCTATGCCATGGTCAACTGCCAGAAAGTGTCAGCAGGCGCGAAAGCGGTAGACGCCGCTCTGCTTGATCTCGCAATCCTCCAGGTCGCGGCTCACCGGCGTCGCGAACAGCGCGATTCGCTCCAGCCGGTCGCGCGCGAGATAGGAGCGGCCGGGGTCGCCGATCAGCACCTGCGCGCCGCGCCGCGCCAGGCCCTCCAGCCAATCGGTGACCGCGCCCGCCATGTCGCGCTCGTAGGAGACGTCGCCGGCCAGCACGACGTCCCAGCCCTCGTCGCGGCCGACCAGATCGCCCTCATGGGTAAAAATCTCGACTGCATTGGCGGCCGCGTTGAGTGCGATCGCGGTCACCGCGAAGGCGTCGATCTCGCTCGCCTCCACCCGCGCCGCGCCGGCCTTGGCCGCGGCGATGGCGACGAGGCCGGAGCCGCTGGCGAAATCCAGCACCCGCCGGGCGCACACCAACTCCGGATGGTCGGCGAGATGGCGCGCCAACGCCTGCCCTCCCGCCCAGGCGAAGGCCCAGAACGGCGGCGGCAACCCGATCTCGCCCAGCTCCTCCTCGGTCTTGCGCCACAACGGCACCGCCTCGTCGGCGAGATGCAGCCTGAGATGGGGCGCGAGCGGCGGGCTGAGCAGCCGGGTATTGTCGCGGATGAAAGCGCGGCGCTGGTCGGCGTTCAGCGGATCAAAGCCGGGTGACGACGACGAGCTTGGTGATCTGGCCGTTGCGATAGGCGCGCAGGAACGCGTCGTAATCGCGGAACGAGATGCAGCCGTTGGAATCGCCTTCCGCGCCCAGCATATAGGTGTGGGCGAGCAGGCCGGCGCGGCCGAACACGCTGCTGTCGGTCGGCGTCAGCCGCAACGCCGCGACGCCGTGGAACAGGCTTTCGCGCGGCGTCAGCGCGTAGGTCGCCGGCGGCGTCGGGCCGCGCATGCGCTCGTTGACGCGGTTGGGATCGTCGCGCGATTCGCCAAGCCCGGAATGGGCTTCGAGCTTGGTGCCGTCGGGCAGGTAAACGACGCGGCCGGAAATGTCGTAGACCGCGACATGGTCGCCGTAACGCGATGTCGGGTTCGAGCCGAAGGTGAGGCCGCGCAGGAAACTGCCCGGTCCGCTCGGGGAGGCGTTGAGGCCGCCGCGCGCCGCCAAAGCCGCGCTGGCGTTGGCGTTGACCGGCGGCGGCGCCGCATAGGCGAGCCGGGTCTCCGGCTGTTTGCCGGCCTCCGCATCCGCGCCGCCGAACAAGCGGGCGAACAGACCCGGCGTCGCGGTCGGGGAGGGCGCGGCCGTCGGCGCGGCGGGCTTGGGTTCGAGCCGGGCCAGCCGCGTGGCGGGGCGCGGCGGCTCCGCCATGCGGGCCAGTTCACTCGGACGGCGCGGCGGCAGCGGCGCGGACTGATCGTCCGTCAGACGCAGCGAGGAGGGCGGCGTCGGCGGCAGCGGCGTCGCGGCTTCCTCAATGTCGAATTTCGTCGTCGAGCCGAAACCGCGCAACACCAGCGCGCCGAACGGATTGGCGCTCGGCTTCTGGGCGACCGAAAGGCTTGGCGCGGGGACGAGCGGATCGAGGCCGCCGAATGGGGCGGGCTTTTCCGGCTGCGTCTGCGCCGCCAGATCGGCGGGCGCGCGCGACAGCGGCCGGAGATAGACGACATAAACCCCGAGCGCGGCGCTGAGCGCGAACGCCAGCGCGCCCGGCGCGTAGCGGGCCAGAACACTCTGCCGAGCGACCTCGCGCTCGTCGAGCAGATCAGCGGCTTCTGTCCAATGGGTCATACGATTACGCCGATACTCCGTATCCGGGCATGGTGGCGCAACGGCCTTTAAGTTTCATTAACGCAAACGAACTGCGAATGCGAGTCGATATTTTTGTCACGCCGGCCGCCTCAATTGCGCTGTTCGGCCTTGGCGAGGCACGCTTTCAGGGCGTCCTCCCGGGCCGATCCGGTCAGATGCTGGGAGTCCGCGATCAGATGGCAGGTCGCGCGGGCGCGCAGCGCCCGGGTGGCGTCGGGCGCATCGACCGCGCGCAATTGTTCGGCCGCCGCCGCCGCGAAAGGAGTGAGCATTGCCAGAATGATCAGAGTTTTCATGCCTCGCCTCGCCAGAGCCATGCCCGCCGATTGGGGCGAAGCTGGGGCGCTCGTCAACTTGGCGCGGCGCGGCGCCCGACAAGCGGATTTCCCCGCATTGCCATTGGCTCAAGCGCCGGTATATAGACGCGCGCCCGCGCCGGGCGCTCGATACCCGGCCGGCGCCTTCCGGAGTCCGACGCCTTTGTTGATTACGCCCGCCTTCGCGCAGACCAGCGGCGCGGCCCCGATGGGGTCGATGGACATGCTGTTTCAGTTCGCGCCCTTCATCATCATCTTCGTCATCATGTATTTCCTGATCCTGCGGCCGCAGCAGCAGCGCGCCAAGCAGCAGCGCGAAATGGTGCAGGCGGCCAAGCGCGGCGACGTGGTGGTGACCAGCGGCGGGCTGATCGGCAAGATCACCAAATCGACCGACGACAACGAGGTCGAGCTGGAGATCGCCGCCAACGTGCGTGTGCGGCTCGCCCGCTCCGGCATCGCCGACGTGCGCACCCGCGGCGAACCGGTGAAGGACGCGCCCGCCATTCCGCCCGCCAAAGCCGCGAAGTAAATGCTGCGCATCGCCACCTGGCAGGTCGTCGCGATCTTCGCGCTGGTCGCGGCCGCCGCGCTGCTCGTCGTCCCGAGTTTCCTGTCGGCGCCGACGCTCGCCGCGCTCGAAAGCCGGCTGCCCTCCTGGCTGCCGGCGCGCCCGATCGTGCTCGGCCTCGATCTGCAGGGCGGCGCGCATCTGTTGATGGAGGTCGACAAGGCCTCGCTCGCCAAATCGCAGGTCGACCAGTTGCGCGACGACGTGCGCGGCAAATTGCGCGAGGCGAAAATACCGCTGACCGGCGGCATCGGCATGCAGCCGCGCGGCGTCATTGTCCGCATCGCCGACGCCGCCGAGCGCGCCAAGGCGGCGGAATTGTTGCAGGGGCTCAACCAGCGCATCGGCGGCACGATCTCCGGCGCGACCGACCAACTGCTCAGCATCGCCGACAGCGACGGCGCGATCCGGCTGACGCTGACGGACGCGGCGATCAACGACAAGGTGCGGCGCGCGGTCGGGCAATCGATCGAGGTGCTCAACCGCCGCCTCAACGCGTCGGGCACCAAGGAGACCAATGTCCAACGCCAGGGCGCCGATCGCGTGCTGATCGAGGTGCCGGGCTTGCAGGACACCACCAAGCTCAAGCAGCTCGTCGGCACCACCGCCAAGCTGGAGTTCCGCCTCGTCGCCGACGCCAGCACGCCGGCCAACGAGCAGGAAATGCTGAAACAGCAGCAGGGCGGCGAGATTCCCGTGGAGAAACGGGTGATGGTGGCGGGCGAGGACCTGACCGACGCGCAGCCCGGCTTCGACAGCCGCAGCGGCGAGCCGGACGTCAACTTCCGCTTCAATCTGCGCGGCGGCCAGCGCTTCGGCCAGGTGACGTCGGACAATGTCGGGCGCCCGTTCGCCATCGTGCTCGACAATGTGGTGATCTCCGCGCCGCGGATTCTGGGGCCGATCACCGGCGGCTCGGGCCAGATCACCGGCAATTTCACCGTCGAGCAGGCCGACAATCTCGCGGTGCTGCTGCGCGCCGGCGCGTTGCCGGCCAAGCTGACGACGGTCGAGGAGCGCACCGTCGGGCCGGGCCTGGGGCAGGATTCGATCGACGCCGGCAAGCGCGCCGCTCTGGTCGGCGGGGCGCTGGTGGTCGTCTATATGCTGACGACCTACGGCACGTTCGGCGTGTTCGCCGATCTCGCGCTCGGCGTGCATATCCTGTTCATCTTCGCCTCGATGGCGCTGCTCGGCGCGACGCTGACGCTGCCGGGCATCGCCGGCATCGTGTTCACCATCGGCATGGCGGTCGATTCCAACGTGCTGATCTACGAGCGCATCCGCGAAGAGAACCACATGGGGCGCAGCGTGATCTCGTCGCTGGAGGCGGGGTTCAACCGCGCCTTCGCCACCATCATCGATTCCAACGTGACGATGTTCGTGGCGGCGCTGATCCTTTATCTGTTCGGCTCGGGCGCGGTGCGCGGCTTCGCGGTGTCGCTGGGCTTAGGCATTCTCACCTCCGTCATCACGGCGGTGACGATGACGCGGATGATGATCGCGCTGTGGTATCGCCGCAACCGGCCGCAGA